>NZ_CBFIIF010000038.1:0-16979 GCF_965662665.1 Congregibacter sp.
AAGCGGAGAAAATCATGCTGTCCCTCAAACGCAGCCTCAGCCTGGTCATTACAACAGCGCTAGGCATGCAACTAATTGCATGCGGCAATAGCGGCGACGCAACCGATACCCGCCAGAGCCGCGGCAGAGCCGCAGTGCCTGTGGTAGTCGAGAAAGTGCAGCTGAAGGCCCGGCAAACGCGTGTTGAAGCGGTGGGTACGGCGAGAGCCTACAGATCTGTATCGCTGTTCCCGGAGGTGGCGGGCGAAGTCGTTCAGCTTAACTTTCAGCCCGGCGATCGCGTCTCTCAGGGAGATGTCCTGGTTGCATTGGATTCCCGCGACGAGGAACTTGCTCTGGAACTTGCTGAGCTACGCTTCACCGATGGCAAGCGCATGCTGGAGCGATACACCAAGGCAAACGATAGCGTCGGACGCACTGTTCCGGAAACCACCATCGATACCGCTCGCACAGCGCTGGACAGCGCTCGCATCGAGCGCGACCGCGCCAAGATTGCGCTAGAGCGTCGATTCATCACCGCTCCCTTTGATGGTTTTGTGGGCATTACCGACGTCGATGCTGGAGATCGTGTGGATACCACCACGGAAATCACCACCATCGATGACCGCAGCGTACTTCTCGTGAGCTTTGATGTTCCTGAGGCCTTTGTAGGACGGTTGCAAACCGGAGATCCCGTCAATGTCGAAGTCTGGAGTGCAGAGCGGACGCAGGCTAGCGGCACCGTGGTGGATCTGGGTTCTCGCGTAGACCCCCTCTCTCGAGCCTTTACCGCGCGAGCCGAAGTACCTAACGACGGCGACCAGCTCCGTCCTGGCATGAGTTTTCGGGTGGAGCTAAATCTTACCGGCAATACTTTCCCGGCAGTGCCGGAGGTTGCGCTGCAGTGGGGCGCAGAAGGCGCGTACATCTGGATCGTCGAAAACAATCAGGCCCGTAGAGTAGCCGCCACCCTTGTGCAGCGACAAGAAGGTCGTGTGCTGGTTGATGCTGAGGTTCCCCCGGGTTCACTCGTTGTCGGAGAGGGCGTGCAGTCCATGCGCGACGGCATCTCGGTGCGCACTATGGACGCAGAAGCGCTGGCCCGTGATGCCCGTGGCGTGCTCACCCCCGCCGCGAACGAAGGTTAAGCGCTGTGGACAATACCAACCTCATGAGCACCGGTAACGACCTGCCGGCATTGGGCGTTCGGAGACCCTGGCTGGTAGCAGTCATGAACATGCTCATCGCCATTGCGGGCCTGGCTGCGCTTCTCGCCATTGAGGTCCGGGAACTGCCAGATGTTGATCGGCCCATTATTAATGTCCGCGCACAGCTTCCCGGCGGTTCTCCCGAAACCATGGATGCCGAAGTCACACGCATCCTCGAGGGCGCGGTGGCCCGTGTCTCCGGCGTTACCGACATCCGGTCTTCCAGCGAAGAGAACAGCACGCGCATCCGCGCTGAGTTCGGTCCGGGCTATGACCTCGACCGTGCCGCCACTGATGTACGCGAAGCCATCAGTCAAACCGTTCGTGATCTCCCCGATGACATTGAACAGTTGGCGGTCTACAAGGCCGACGAAGATGCCGAAGAGGTTGTGCGCGTAGCGGTGCTCAGTACCCGCTACAGCGAAGAGGCGCTGACGAGAATTGTCGAGCAGGACATTGTGCCGGCGTTTCTTGCCCTTCCCGGCGTTGCCGATGTTCCACTGTTTGGCAGTCGCCAGCGCACGCTGCGAGTCATTATCGATCCCCTACGCCTGGCCAGCTACGGGCTCACCGTCAGTGACGTCGCTGCGGTCCTTCGGGATGCGCCGCTCGATGTGCCTGCGGGAAGTTTCCGCGGAGGCGACCAGCAGTTACTCGTTCGAGCAGACGCTTCGGTGGTCACTGAGGCGCAAGTGGCTGACACGATTGTTACTGGCACAGTGCGTATTGGTGATGTCGCTGATGTAGCGTTCGCGCCCGCAGACGCCGAGTCCATCGTACGCCTGAACGGTCAACGCGTTGTCGGGATTGGTGTCGTGCGTCAGGCAGGATCCAATACCATTGAGATTGCAGCGGGGGCAGATAGGGCCATAGCGCAGCTCAATGCGCGCTTTGATAACCTCAGGCTCGAGAAGATTTCCGACAACGCGATCTTTATACGCGGGGCAGTGAAAGAGGTATTGGTCAGCCTTATGCTCGCGATTTTGGTAGTCGTCGCGACGATCCGGGTTTTTTCGGGCTCCTGGCGCCTCACCCTGGTCCCCGCTATCGCAATCCCCGTATCTTTGCTGGGCACGGCTGCAGCTATCTGGCTGCTGGGATTCTCGATCAATATTCTTACCCTGCTGGCCCTCGTGCTCGCCACGGGGCTCATCGTCGACGACGCCATCGTGGTTCTCGAAAACATTCAACGCCGTCGTCAGCAAGGTCTGGGCACCAACGCCGCGGCGGTGCTGGGTACTCGCCAGGTGTTTTTTGCCGTCATTGCTACCACCATCGTTCTGGTAGCGGTGTTTGTGCCCATTGCATTTCTGCCGGGCACTGCGGGTCGCCTATTTCGGGAATTTGGGTTGGTTCTGGCGGTCGCCGTCGCAATCTCGTCCTTTGTCGCGCTCTCATTAGTGCCCGCGGCAATGGCGCGATTAGGCGATTCCAGGGAAGGTCGCTTTGACCGACTCATGCGCAGGATCGGTGGGCGAATGCAGCGGTTTTACAGTGCGAGCCTAAATGCCGTTCTCAGGCACCCATGGCCGGTATTGCTAGTGTGCCTTGTTGCGGCAGGCGGCGCGGGCGGTCTGTATCTCCAGCTCGATCAAGAGTTACTCCCCAGTGAAGATCGCGGCGAGATCAACATCTTTGCCCGAGGCCCTGATGGGGTTGGCTTACCCTACATGGGCCGCCAGGCGGACCGCATGGAAGATGTGCTGCTGCCGCTGGTCGAGAGCGGCGAGATCACCTCGCTCTACACCGTCGTGGGGCGCTATGACCCCAACCTGGTATTCATCAGCGCTCCTTTGGCGCACTGGAATGACCGCACACGCAGTCAACAGGAAATCGCAGCAGAAATAGCGCCGATCCTCCGTAATCTTCCCGGCGCAGGACCGCGGGTGTTCAGTAGCAACAGCCTGAACTTGCGCGGCGCTTCCGGCGGCGGACTCAAAATCGTTCTTACCGGAAACGACTACGCTCGCATCTATGCCGCAGCACGCGACTACGCGGACGCCATCCGGGATCGCCTGGACAGTGTCAGTGGTCCCCGCGTGGGTTATCAGCCGACACAACCGCAATTGTCTGTGCGCATTGATCGCAGACGATTAGCAGACCTGGGTGTATCCCTTCCGGAGCTTGCCGAGACACTGCGCGCAATGATCGATGGCCTTGATGTCATCGATCTCAATATCGAAGATCAGGCGGTGCCGATAATGCTCGAAGGCGGTGCCCGCGCGGTGGATGACCCCGGCGATCTTGCCAACCTGTACGTACGTGCCGGCAGCGGTGCCCTGGTGCCGCTGTCCAGCGTTGTTAAAATTGTAGAAGAGGGCGTCGCCAGCGAGCTGGAACGTCAATCCCAGCGCCGAGCCATCGAAGTTGATGTGGACGTCGCCCAAGGTGTGGCCATGCAAACCGCCATAGACGAACTTCGGGCTTTGGCTATGGAAATCATTCCTGAAGACATCGAGGTTCTGACACGCGGCGAAGCGGCCACGCTTGAGGAATCCAGTCGCGAAACTCTTATGACCTACGGATTTGCATTGCTGATTGTGTTTCTTGTCCTCGTGGCTCAGTTTGAGAGTCTCACCAGTGCGATTGTGATTATGGCGGTAGTCCCCTTCGGATTAGCCGCGGCTATTCTGGCGCTGTTCTTGACCGGCACCAGTCTCAATATCTATTCCCAGGTGGGACTGGTGATGCTCATTGGCCTAATTGCCAAGAATGGCATCCTGCTGGTGGAGTTCGCCGACCAGTTGAGAGATGAAGGACGGAGCGTTCGTGATGCGGTGGTCGAGGCTGCCACCGTACGCTTGCGCCCCATCGCAATGACCCTCGTATCCACTGTACTGGGCGCCCTCCCCCTGATCCTATCCAGTGGGCCCGGTGCCGAAGCGCGAGCCGCCGTAGGCTGGGTCGTCTTCGGCGGTCTGGGCATCACCGCACTTTTTACCCTGTACCTGACACCCATCCTGTATCTTGGCGTGGCTCGCTTTGCCCGACCGCGCTCTCATGCGACCGAGGCACTGGAGCTTGAAATGCGTGAAGCTGCGCAACTCAGTCAAGAGTCTTAAGGAGAACAACCGCCATGCCCACCGTACTGTCAGGACCGACCGTGTTTCGAAACTGCGTATTCCTACTGTTGGCAGCCCTGCTGGCCTTCAGTCTTCAGGCTCAAGCTGAAGACAGGAGCGCCGCGGCAACGCCAGAAGCGAAGCTGCAGGAACTGGGTATCACACTCCCCGCGGCACCAAGCCCCGTCGCCAATTACGTCAACGGCGTGCAAACCGGCAATCTGATCTTCCTCGCCGGCAAGGGCCCCAAGCGCGCTGATGGCAGTGAAGTGCATGGCAAACTCGGCAAAGATCTCAATATCGAGCAAGGCTACGAGGCCGCACGTCTCACAGCCATCAATCAGCTGGCAGTGCTCAAAGTCATGCTCGGGGATCTTGATCGTGTCACGCGCGTCGTGAAAGTATTGGGTATGGTGAACTCAGATCCTGATTTCATTGAGCAGCCCGCGGTCATCAACGGCTTTTCCGACCTCATCGTCGAAGTCTTTGGTGAACGGGGCCGTCACGCTCGGGCCGCTGTCGGTATGGCGTCACTCCCTCGAGGGCAGGCAGTCGAGATTGAAATGATTGTCGAAGTCGATGGAAACTCGCAGCACTAAAGAGCAACTTGCCTTAGGCCAACGTTGAATAGTCGATCTGAATTCGAATCTCGCAGGAAGGACACGGGGCGCTGTTTACGGAGTGAGCGTCACCCGACCTAGCGAACGCAGGGAACAGTGCCTGCCGTCCGATCCTGCCAAAAGAATCAACAGCGATAAAAAAAGGGGCCCTTAAGGCCCCTTATGTATTTGCGGTAAATCTCCGCATCATCCTGTGTGAATTCTTACGGTGACCCCGGCGGTGAAGTCAGCTTCTCCATAACTTGCTCCAGAGAGAAACTCGCCGCTTTCTGTCGCGGCGGGTAATCCTGAAAGGTCGTCAGGAACTGACCCACATAGTCCTGCGCCGGTACGAGCAGATAAGCTCGATCGATCATCCAGTCGTAGTAGGTGTTGGAGGTGATTTGCGCCCGCTCGTAAGGATCCCTACGCAGGTTGAATATCAACGGTAGACGCAGTTCGACAAAGGGTTCTGACCAAGCCTGCAAAGTTTGCGCAACACGCTGCTCCAGGAATACCAGCTTCCAGTCGTTGTAGCGTAATGCCATCAAATCGCCGTCGTCAGAGAAATAGAAAATCTCATTGCGGGGCGTTTCAGTCGTCTCGCCCGTGAGGAACGGCAAGAAGTTATAGCCATCGAGATGCACCTTGTATCGGCGGCCAATTGCGCGATGACCTTTGAGCAACTTCTCCTTCACGTCAGGTTCACCGGCAGCGGCAAGCAGCGTAGGCAACCAGTCCATGTGGTGCATGATCTCGTTAGATACGGACCCGGCCTCAATCTTACCGGGCCAGCGCACCGCCGCAGGAACACGCCAGCCGCCTTCCCAGTTGGTGTTCTTCTCACCGCGGAAAGGTGTCATACCCGCATCAGGCCAGGTATTCATGTGGACACCGTTATCTGTCGAGTAAAACACCAGGGTGTTATCTGCAATACCGAGATCATCAAGGAGGGTTAAAAACTCGCCAATGTGCATGTCGTGCTCAACCATGCCGCAGGTGTATTCATCGGCACGAGGGTACATAGACTTGCACGACGACATCTTATCGTCGGCTACGTGGGTGCGAAAATGCATCCTTGTGCCACTCCACCACACGAAAAACGGCTTATCGTCAGCCGCGGCCTTTTCGATAAATGCCTTGGCAGCCGCAACCGTTTCATCATCGACTGTTTCCATGCGCTTCTTGGTGAGCGGGCCCGTATCTTCAATCCTGCCGTCGGCAAAGGAGTTGATGACGCCACGAGGCCCGTACTTGCGACGGAACTCAGGGTCTTGGGGATAATCGTAGTTCTCCGGCTCTTCCTCGGCATTGAGGTGATAGAGATTACCGAAGAATTCATCAAATCCGTGATTACTGGGAAGGTGCTCGTCTTTATCACCCAAATGGTTCTTACCAAACTGACCAGTTACATAGCCATGATTCTTTAATAGACCTGCTATGGTGGGATCTTCTTCCTGCATGCCTAGCTCTGCGCCAGGCAAACCCACTTTTGACAGGCCGGTACGGAAAACTGACTGCCCCATGATGAATGAGGAGCGGCCCGCGGTGCAGGACTGCTCGCCGTAGTAGTCCGTGAAGAGCATGCCTTCACTGGCAATGCGGTCGATGTTCGGCGATTGAAAACCCATCATTCCGCGGGTGTAGGCACTGATGTTGGACTGACCTACGTCATCACCCCAAATGACCAGAATATTCGGCTTGTCTGCAGCGGCGGCCGTCATAGCCCCGACCGCTAGCATGAGCGTGACAAATACGCCTGTTAGTCTTTGTAGCCTCACTGGCATCTCCCCTGGTTTTACAAACTGATGTTGTTCACTGATATCTGTTTCTATGCACTGCTATCAAAGCAAAGCCTTGTTACTGATTCGTGACTGCCGACAGCGCGCCCCCATGGCGAGCGCTGCAGGATTAAACAAGGTGTTCTTGAAAAAATGCCACCATTCGACTCCAGGCCAAATTTGCAGCCTCTGCATCATAGCGTGGGGTGGAATAGTTGTGGAAGCCGTGGCGCGTGCCCGGATATACATGCATCTCGTAGGTCGCGCCTTGTGCTTTCAAGGCCGCCTCATAGTCAGGGCGCATAGCATTCACCCGCTCATCATTCTCTGCGTAATGAAGCTGCACGGCCGCACTGATGTTTCGGACCTTGTCAGTATCAGCCGCAGCCCCATAAAACGGTGCAGCAGCCTGTAATTCGTCACCTAGCTCTGTCGCCAAAAAGTTAGTGGTACCGCCACCCCAGCAGAACCCGGTGGCCGCCAACTTACCCGTCGAAAGCGCATGAGACTTGACAAAGCGGGCGCTGTTAACCATATCCTGGCGTAACTTGGATTGATCAAGTGTTCTTTGCATAGCGCGACCATCATCGTCATTCCCGGGGTAGCCGCCAATGGGCGCTAAGCCGTCAGGTGCAAGCGCCAGAAAACCTGCCACGGCAAAGCGACGAGCTACATCCTGGATATAGGGATTCAGTCCGCGATTTTCATGCATGACTAAAACCGCGGGAAAAGGTCCCTCGCCCTCGGGCTGCACGAGGTAACCCCGCATCGAGCCAGAACTGCCTCCGGGGGAATCATAGTCAACCCAGGTGGCCTTGATGCGTTCATCGGTGAACAGCACTTCCTGCGCTTCGGCATAGTTGGGAATCAGCGACTGCGCCATGCTCAAAGCAGACGCGCCAGCAATCGTCAGCGCCGCGGCTCGTTCAAAAAACTGCCGGCGGTTAATCTTGCCGTGACAGTACTCATCGTAAAGATCAAAAACCTGTTCATCGATCTCGTGTTGTTGCACAGGATTCTGAGCCTCTTATTGCTAAACCGACCATCGCGAGAAGCAGCGCTTGTTGCGAGCAAGTAAGACCTATAATCCCATATTCAACGCAAGACTGCAGGACGAACCATAATCAGAGTCCTGCGACTACTACAACACTACTACAGCACTACTACGGCACTACTACAGCGAGTTGCTCTTAGCCTGACAGCAAGGCATAGGCCTAGCGAGCGACCAGGGCTTCCGGGGCATCCATTTCGCCGACATCATCCATAGCGGGCTCTGCTTCGCCCAGTACCGTTACCCGCGTACCCGAACCAGCCCTACTCAGTGACGATACAACGAGAGGCTCACCCGCTTGAAGTTCCGGGGCGCGAATAAGCAGGCTCATATTGCCCTCGCCATCCTCGCGGATCCCGACACGCTCAATATCCACAGACTTGAGCGTCTCATCCTCGATGGTGTACACAATGCGATCGCCGTACACACTCTGCAACGGGACCTCCAGCAGATTTTCCTGAGCGGGCAGCGTGATACGCACATCCACTGCCCGGCCAAGGGCCAAATCGCTAGCCACCGGCGATGCAAACAGAACATCTGTTCCCGCTCGCCCACTGCGTACCTGAGCACCGATATCCAGTAAATCCAGTTCGACCCAATCATCGCCTACGCGCGCTGCTGCGGCGATGCTCTGGCCGTTACTCACTGCGGCGTGCAGCGCACTGGCGTCACGCTGAGGGAGAGACACGCGCACCTGCTGGGAGTCCGCATTAAACAAAGACATCACGGTCTGGCCCGCATCAATCCGCGCGCCAATCGCTGCATCTATCGCAATGACTGTGCCGTCAAAGGGCGCCACCAGTGACAGGCGCTCCAGGTTCAAACGACTCTCCAGCACATCGGTTTCTGCACGGGTGACCCGGGCTTCGGCGGAGGCACGTTCAGCAGTCTGGCTTGCCAAAAGCATTTCCTGCTGATTCAGGTCCATCTCCATCTCAAGACGCTGTTGTTCCAAGGCATCGTAATCCGTCACGGAAATTTGGCCCTTTTTGTAAAGCGTCTGAAAGCGCTCCTGCTTCTTAACAGTAAGCTCAAAAAGTCGCCTTTGGTTTTCAGCATTTTTTGATTCCGCGACCTGCTGTGCCTGGAGGCGTTCGTATTCACCCCGAGCTTCGACCAAGGCCGCCTCAGAACGGCGCACCGACAATTGCGCATCGCGATCATCAAGGCACAGCAGGAGATCACCTGCGGAGACCTTTTGTCCTTCGCGCACATTCACCTCGGTGACATAGGCAAGCGTCGCTGCGCGTAATGCGGTCGTATTGGGGTTTTCTACACGCCCAAAAACGTGAATCTCAGGCGACAGCGATCGAAACTGCGCCGCCTTGGCAACCACGGGAACTGCTTCCGGCGTAGCATCCACTTCCAGCTCAGCGCTGCTGAAGGCGCTTAAACCAAAAATGGCGACTACCAAGCCCAACAGAATCGAAAGACTGATTCTCGCTGAGGACGAAAGCGCCCGAACATAACGTCCCAGCAAACTGCCTCGCAGCCACCGGTTGAACAGTCGAAAGGGGGACAGAATGATTGATAGAGGTTTCATGCGCTGGGTGCTCCAAGAGCTGGGTTCTTAAGGGTATTAGCGCGGCTCTGTAAGCGACGCCAGGATAACTCGCAGCTTTCTAAAGCCGAGAGGATTGCCGGGATGACCAGCAAAATCAGGCCCGTACCGTAAAGCATGCCAAAACAGATCACGGTGGCCAGGGGTATAAACGCCGCGCCCATGAGTGAAGACTCAAGCATCATGGGCACAAGCCCTAAACCCGTGGTTAACGACGTTAACAGTACCGGACGAAGACGCTGACGAACCGCCTCGGTGATCGCTCGATCCGCGTCCATACCGGCATGTCGATGATCCCGGTAAGCGGTGACCAAGATGATGGAGTCATTAACAATCACCCCCGTAAGCGTAAAGATACCCAGGAAAGCCAGAGGAGTGATGTTAAAACCCATTCCCCAAAGACCCAGCAACGCACCGGTCAAACCAAAGGGAATGGCAAACATGATCGCCAACGGCCAGGTTAGCGAGTGCAGGGTCCACGCCAGGATGATGTAGATCAGTGCCAGAGTTATCAAAAAGCCGATAAACATTTCACGCAGCAGATCGCTTTGCTGGTTTGCCCAGAAACCTTTCCCGGGATTAACGTCCCACTTGCTGGCTATGGATGGCATGATCTCGGCTTCAAGCTCGTTGATCACCGCATCTGCAGTAGTAATCGACTTATCGGGATAGGCTCGAATAGCAACCGTTTGTACGCCGTTAACATGATTGATTTTGTCAATACCGCGACGGCTCTCGATGTTTGCCACCGTCGATAAGGGAAGTACCTCGCCACTGGGAGTGATCACCGGCAGTCGAGCCAGGCTGGTCAGACGCTGGCGATCCTGAAGTGGAAGAGACACGCGTACTTCAAGCTCCGCGTCGTCTTCGGTAAACAACTGGATGCGTTCCCCCTCAAAAGCGGTGCGAACCTGACGACCTACATCTGTAGACGACAGACCCAGCGCCCGGCCCTCAGGGGTCAGGCTAAACACCCACTGATCACGCCCATAGGGAAGATCGTCGTGCACATTGTTCACGCCAGGCATGGTTCGCATAACGGCTGCGAGCTCATCTGCCGCGCCTTTTAGCGCAGCCGTGTCAGAGCCACTGAAGGTCAACTCGATTTCCGGCCACGGCTGATCACCCTGCTCGATCTGCAATTGCTCCACAATCGTCGACTCGGGAATAGACGACTGCCAGTGTTCCAGAAACTTAGCTAGGCTCACTTCCCGAGATTCGGGCGACGTGAGCTCTACAAAAACACTGGCAAACTCCGGGCCCTCGCGTCGATCCCTACTGATGGTTGCGCCGTTAAGCTGCACCCAACGCGCCACGATATTGTCGCCGCCAAAGTGTTCATCCGTAGCTAGCACGTGGTCTTCCAGCGACTCGAGAAACGCGAGTCGCTGTGCTTCATCAGCATCAGCGGTGAACTGAATATTAGCCTCTGCAAACTCGAAGTTAATGTTCATATTCAGATCAAATTTTATGTGGTTCATGGCCACCAGACTTACGGCAAAGAAGAAAGCACTCGCCGCCGCAGTAATAGCGACACGCCGGTGCGCGAGGCACCAGGCAAGGAGCGGCAACACTCTCTTTTCCCGAAAATTTGCGAAACGCTCGTCGAACGCCTTACGAAGAGCCGGCGTGGGTTTTTTGTTTTCCGCCATGCGCCTAAACGAATGCTTGAGGTGCCCGGGCATAATCAAAAAGCATTCCACCAATGACGCGAGGATGACACAGAGCATCAGAATGGGAATCTCGCGGATGTCGTCGCTGTCGACGATAACCAGCGGCAAAAACGCAGCCATAGTGGTCATACTCGAGGCCACGATAGGCGCAAACATGCGCTGAGCACCGACAACAGCAGCTTCTTCGGGTCCCAGTCCATTTTCGAACTGCCAGAGGGAGTGTTCCCCAACAACAATGGCATCATCGACGACGATGCCTAACGCCATCACGAGACCTATCATCGACAGAAAGTTCAGACTGCCACCGAAGCCGTAGAAGAGCAGCAAGGCTCCGGCGAATGAGACGGGAATACCCAGAGCGACCCACCCCGCCACGCGAAGGTTCAGGAACAGGAAGAGCATGGCCAGCACCAGGCAGAGGCCCGAAAACCCATTGCGTAAAACAAGCCCCATGGTGTCCGCTGCAAAGCGCCAGGCCTCAATAAAGACCTTGGTTTCAACACCTCGAGCAGCCAGCGACTCTTCTTGCTGAGCTCGCCAGGTCTTGATCACATTGGCAGCGTCAAAGGTATCTGTACTATCCCCGCGCCGAACTCTCAGCTCTACGGCGGGCTTCCCATCGATTAAGGAATACCTTTGGTTGTCAATTGCCCGTCGCTCGACGTGGGCGATGTCGCCCAACTGGGCCAGATGATCACCGGCGGTCGAAGCAACGGGAAGTTCCTCAAAGCCTCTAACGCTTCGCTGCTGATCCATGGAGCGAATCTGGCGACGGCCCTGTCCCGCGCCTATGGTGCCTGCGGGAGTATCGTTACTGAGACTGGCCACCGCCCGCGCGATGTCGACGATGCTGGCGTTCATCTCCACCAAGGTGAGGCCATCAATCTCGATTGCAATCTCTTCTTTGGGCAGACCTCTGAGTTCCACCACATCGGCACCCAGTGCGCGCAACTGGCGCTCCGCTTCGTGAGCCAGGGGCGCAAGCTCACTAAAGCTATCCGGCCCTGTCAGGAAGACCGCGGCAACCGTTTCGTACCATCGATCGATGGCGACCCGGGGCGGCTCTAAATCCACAGGCAGGTCGCGTACGAGCGCTATGCGCTGTTTAATCGTGTCTACCGCCGCGTTAATCTCGACATCGCGATCAAAGCGCAGCTGCACCCAGGCAAAACCGTTACGGGTCCATGAGTTAAGTCGTTCAACGCCTTCCAGCCCGCGAAGCTGATGCTCCACGGGATTGGTCACCAGCTTTTCCATATCCTCCGCAGATGCACCCGGCCACTGCAGTTCCACCTCGGCCACGTTCCAGCTCTGATCAGGATTCATCTGGACTTTGATCTTTACCGCACCCCACACACCCGCCATAAGCATCATGACCATGAGGAGGTTTGCGGCGAGGCGATGACGGGCGAACATGTCGATCCATCCGGATCGCCCTGATGGTGATGACTTGTTGAATGCTGGGGTTTGCACGATCGCGGACTCACGCCAAATAGTTTCTAGTGCGTGAAATCTACTCCCGCTTTATCAGCCTGGGGAGTCCTTTGCGGTGGAATGCTGTATTTGGGCGACTAGTTACAGAAACCGGGCCCAAAATCAGCGAACTTAATACCCCACTGGCTCGTAGAAAGAGCATGCTTGGCCTTCAAAACCTCCTATCAAGCGTGTTTGGGTCTTCGCAGGGCTATGAATACCGCGAGCAAAGAATGTAAAGATATTGGATGTGGTGCCACCTGGGATCGCAGCAATAAGCGCAACACCCGCCGCAACGCCGCCCACCGCGCCCAAAGCCCAAATACAGAGGTAAGCGATTAACGGTACAAGCGCCAATTGGATCACTGTGCCAATAGTGAATGCACGAGGCGATGCCAATACGTCGCGAAAGTGGGTAAGGGTTAGCGTTGCCCCCATACCCAGCATCACCATCACAAGCTGAAAGACCGCCACCCAGTATTCGTACTCAACGTAAAGCTCACCCATAGGAAGCCTCTGAAACGTCTGTTATTCGAGTAGCCACCACGGCTAATTTAAGGACTATCAGAGCAACAAGATAGCAGCCTGAGTGTTGTAAGCTATAGCATTAACGTAATCACTGGATGCCACCATGGCCTATTCATCACGCATCTTTCGCGGCTTTATCTGGACAATTTTAGCGCTGGTTAGTCTCAGCACTGCAAGCTTAAGTAACGCGACGAGCGCCGCAGAAAGTGTCGATGAGTCTCTCTACCAAACTATGAAGTACCGCAACATCGGGCCCTTCCGAGGCGGAAGAGTCACTGCCGTAGCGGGCATCGAAAGCGAGCCGCTTAGCTATTACTTTGGTGCCACCGGCGGTGGGGTCTGGAAAACGACCAGCGCGGGCAGCGCCTGGGAGAACGTCTCCGATGGTTTCTTTAACACCGGTGGAATTGGCGCTATCGATGTCGCGGACAGCGACCCCAACATCATTTACGTCGGCACCGGTGAGGGCCCCGTCCGGGGAGTGAAAACATCCCACGGCGATGGCGTATACAAGTCCACGGACGCTGGAAAAACGTGGACGCACATGGGTCTGGAAGCAACTCGTCATATCAGCCGCATTCACATCCATCCTAAAAATCCCGACATCGTCTTTTTAGCGGCTCAGGGCAACCCTTGGGGCGCCAATGAAGAGCGTGGCATTTACAAAACGGTAGACGGTGGCGAGAGCTGGAAAAAAGTCCTCTATGTGAACGAAGACTCGGGCTTTGCTGACATGAGTATGGATGCGAGTGATCCGAACTTCCTCATGGCGACAAGCTGGGACTTTCGGCGCAGGCCCTGGGTTGTTAAGAGCGGCGGCCCGGGCAGCCGTGTCTACAAATCCACCGATGGCGGCGAAAACTGGAAAGAGATCACCAAGGGTTTGCCCGCACTCAAGGGAAAAATGGGCATCGCCATCTCCCCCGCCAACCAGAACATTGTCTACGCCGCCATCGAAGCCAAGGATGGTGAGGGTGGCGTCTATCGCTCGGATGATCGCGGAGAGAGCTTCACGCAGGTAAGCGACGACCCCAACACCTGGGCCCGCGCCTGGTACTACATGCACATCACCGCCGACCCAAACGATGAGGACGAAGTTTGGGTTATGAACGGTGTGCTCATTAAGTCCATCGATGGTGGTAAGAACTTCGAACGGGTCAAAGCCCCACACGTTGACCATCATGCCATTTGGATTAACCCCTCGGACAGCAACATCCTGATCAATGGTAATGACGGCGGCGCCAATGTCTCCATGGACGGCGGCGAAACCTGGTCTACACAGTTAAATCAGCCCACAGGGCAGTTCTATCGTGTCATCACCGACAACGCCTACCCCTACCGTATTTACTCCGCGCAGCAGGACTCCAATGGCATTACCATCGCGAGCCAGAGCATGAGCGACAGTGGCGGCGGCATTGGCTTAAGTCACTGGTGGTCCATTGGTTCCGGTGAGAGTGCAACCATCGCCTTTGACAAAGATGATCCCAAGTACGTCTACACCACATTCTTCGCCAGCATGCTCGGGGAATGGAATCGCGACACCCGCCAGTACCGCAACGTGCGACCCTACCCGGAAAGAATCACCGGTGAAGAGCCGAAAAACCTGAGATATCGCGCGAACTGGAACGGCCCTGTGATCGTTTCACCTCATGACCCCAATCGCATTTACTACGGATCCCAGTACTTAATGACGTCTACCGATCGCGGCGTTAGCTGGTCGGTCATCAGTGAGGACCTCACGCGTAACGACAAAGATCATCAGGGCCGCGGCGGCTACCCTATCTCCAACGAGCAGATTACCGCCGAAAGCTATAACAATTTGTTTGTTATCGCAGAAAGCCCGGTTAGCGAGGGTGTCATCTGGACCGGCTCCGATGACGGACTGGTTCACCTCACGCGGGACGGCGGCAAAACCTGGGAGAATGTCACGCCCCGAGGTCTCCCCGAGGGCATCATCAATGTCATCGACGCGTCCCCTCACGATGCAGCTACGGCCTATTTTGCCCGTGCCGGTTTCAAAATGAATGACTTCACACCCAGCATTTATAAGACCGAAAATTACGGGAGGTCCTGGAAGAAGATCGTTAAGGGAATTCCGGAAAACACCTTCGCAAGAACTGTTCGCGTTGATCCGGAGCGTCCGGGACTTTTGTATGCAGGTACCGAGAACGGACTGTTTGTCTCCTTTAATGATGGCGGGAACTGGCAAAGTCTGCAGTTGAATCTTCCTCAGGTTCCCATCACCGATCTCTATGTTCAGCAGAGTGACCTTGTAGTGTCGACCCAAGGCCGATCTCTGTGGATTCTCGATGACTTAACGCCATTGCATCAGCTCTTTGATGGTCTTGCTGATGAGGCTGCCGTACTTCTGGATCCGCGTGACCCCATACGCAACATTTCTAACGGCTATCCAGATGACGGGCCGGGCGAAAACCCGCCCCGGGGTCTCCAAGTGCACTACGTTTTGAGTGAGGAAACCGACGCAGCTATTCAATTCGATATCATTAACCAACGAGGTGAGGTGGTGTATACCGATCGATCAGATTTGGAAGGCACCATCTGTGGTCGCGGTCAGGCCGAAATACCACGCCCGGAAACCATCTCTGCAAAAGCAGGTGACAACCGATGGGAGTGGCGTCTGCAGATGGGAGAGTTCGACTGCCTACCCGAGATCTACAGCGTATCGGGCAGCATGGACGCCTACACGGCCGCGCCGGGAGACTATAAGGTTCGCATGACTATCGGTGATGACGTGCAGGAGCAGGCGTTCACGATCCGCGTGGACCCGCGACTTGGAGGCGACACCAAGGAGAATCTGCAGGAGTACGCCGCTATGGATGCACTCTCTGGCTCACTCATGGCGGCGGCCACGGCTATGAGCGAGGGCGTGACAGATCTGCGTATGGTCAAGAAGCAGCTCGCCCTCATCAATGAACTGGGAGCACCCCAAGCGGTCGTTGATAAAGGAGCAGAGCTCGAAGCCAGCGTCGACGCCTGGATTGCTCTCATTCTGCAAAAGGAGCTCAAGACCTTTCAACACGTGTATCAGCACGAAGGTCGCTTCCTCATGAAGATCAAGGATATTCTTGGTCGCATGCACGGATCTGAAATCCCCTTGACCGACGGATTTAAAGAGGTGACTGAGGATTATCTTGAGATCTGGGCAGCTTATGAAGCACAGTTGGCAAACATCCGGAGCGAAGAATTGAAGAGTTTCAACAGCGTCGCTGCAGAAAACGGGGTCTCTACGATAAAGCTTCCCTGAAAAAACCTCTCGGGCCCGCTTAGAAAAGCGGGCTGGTTTTTTTAGTAGCGCGTACTGGCAATCGTCTCACCGTCTTTTATGCAGCAATCTTTATACTGAACCTGCACCACACTTCTTACACTGCGCTATCATCAGGCATTGCATCACGACTTAGTATTTTGGAGCACCTTAGTTAATGAATAAGCACTATCGAAGCGCCGCACCACTTTCCAGCGCCCTCGCGCTCGTCCTGGGAACTATGAGTCTCAGCCTCTCTTTGGTAAGCAATGCACAGGTACCCATCGTCAAGCCCGGTGCTCCGGGTGAAGCGACCCAAACTCTGAGCGCCGAAGAAGCCGTAGCCATTGCCGAGTCCTCCTATTCTCCCGCCGATGTAACTTTCATGCAGGACATGATCCCCCATCACAATCAGGCAACCCAGATGGCCGAATTGGTAAAGGATCGCACCAATAATCCCGCGCTTGTGGATCTGGCGGACCGTATCAACGGCACCCAGGCGGACGAAATTGCCTTCATGCAGGAGTGGCTTGCCGAGCGTGGCGAAGACGTCCCTAATCCTTCGGACCACGACGGCATGCATATGCACCACGATATGGCTGGCATGGCCAGCCCCCAACAGATGGCGGAACTGGCAAAGGCCGAGGGCACCGACTTTGACCGCATGTTTTTGACATTGATGATCAAGCATCATGACGGCGCCATCACCATGGTCGAAGACCTGATGGATCAATCGGGCTCTGCCTATGATCCTGTGCTTTACGAATTCACCAACGACATCAGTAACGACCAAGCCGTAGAG
>NZ_CBFIIF010000038.1:16989-23832 GCF_965662665.1 Congregibacter sp.
CGTATGAATGGCATGCTCGTGAGCTTGTCTGAAGATCCCAGGTCAGGACTGAAGGCCGGCGTGTTCGATGCGGAACAAGCTATTTCTAACATGGAGCTCATTGCCAGCTTACGTAAACCTGATGGTTTCTTCGATCCCGCCAATCCTGCCGAGCGCGGTGCTCAGGCGCTGGATGAAGAAGACACCCAAGGGGACGAACGAGACGAAGGGGACGCGGAGTCCGAGAGCGAAGAGCGCTCGACCACCATTGAAGAGGACGCAAAAAATTCTCGTCGCCCCATGCTGAGCTTTGCAAATACCGATATGGCGTTTCGCGATGATGTGTTGGTGGCCGGCAACTATCACGGCTTTAACGTGTATCAGTTACAGGACGACGGCGCGCCCGATCTCATGGCTTCGATTGTATGCCCGGGCGGTCAGGGCGACGTCTCTATCGTAGGCGACCTGCTGTTTATGTCTGCGCAAGAAAATCGTGGTCGCCTGGATTGCGGTCTCGAGGGCGTAACCGAAGATGTGAGTGCCGAGCGCTTCCGAGGACTGCGCATCTTCGATATCTCCGAGCTTACGCGGCCGCGTCAGGTAGGAGCCGTACAAACATGCCGGGGCTCGCACACCCATTCCGTGGTATCGGGTCCTGACAAGGACGGCATCATCACCGTTTACAACTCGGGGACTTCCTCTGTTCGCGAGGAAGAAGAGCTCGAAGGCTGTATTGGAGAAGTCGCGGGCGATGAGCGCACAGCACTGTTTCGTATCGACGTTATCGAAGTGCCCGTAGACAACCCCGCGGCCGCGAAAATTGTCGATAGCCCGCGGGTTTTCGCGGACCCTCAAAGCGGTGTTGCGGCGGGCCTCTGGCGTGGCGGTGATCACGGAGAAGGCACGCAGGACACTTCGCCCACGGATCAGTGTCATGACATTACCGTGTTCCCCGAAGCTAACATTGCCGCCGGCGCCTGTTCGGGCAACGGCATCATCTTTGATATCAGTGATCCAGCTAAACCCACGCGCATTGATGTCGTCTCTGACAAAGGCTTTGCTTACTGGCACTCCGCCACGTTTAACAACGATGGCACTAAGGTTTTATTTACCGACGAGTGGGGTGGAGGCTCCCGGGCCCGCTGTCGCGCATGGGACCCACTTACCTGGGGTGCTGACGCGATCTATGACATCGTAGACGGTAAGCTGGAATTTGGTGGTTACTTCAAAATGCCTGCTCCGCAGCTGGAGTCGGAGAACTGCGTAGCGCACAACGGCTCCATTATTCCTGTTCCCGGTCGCGATATCTTTGTCCAGGCCTGGTATCAGGGTGGTATCTCATTGATCGACTTTAGCGACTCCAAGAATCCAGTGGAGATAGGCTACTTTGACCGCGGCCCCTACTTCGAAGACGAAATCATCACCGGCGGATTCTGGTCCGTGTACTGGTACGAAGGTTTCATCTACGGCACAGAGATTGTGCGAGGACTGGATGTATTTGACCTGGTCGCCAGTGATCACCTGAGCGAGAACGAGATAGCAGCAGCCAAGCTCGCTGACCAGGGTGCACTGTTTAATCCTCAGCAGCAGTTTCGTGTGAGCTGGCCGGCGGAGCCCACCGTAGCCCTCGCCTATCTTGACCAGCTGGATCGAGACAACGGTCTCAGCAGTGACATGCAACAGGCGCTTCGGGACGCTCTGAGTCGTGCGCAAACAGCAATGAGCTCTGAAAAACGGGATCGCTCCCTGGCTCGAGAGCTGAACAAGATGGCAAAAAACCTGGGCTCATCTGACATCCCCGCGGACCACGCCCGGAGGGTCGATGACCTTTCCCAGACACTACAAGGTATCGCTAAGCGTTTGCGTGGATAAGATAGGGTAGATAGTTGGCCCGTAGCTACATGGCGAAACGCAGCGCATCTGCTGCGTTTCGCCCCTAAGAGTTTTCTACGGAAACAGACTCAGGCTGTATCGAGTAAAAAGCCTTCGTAGTCATCGAGAATTTCCTCACGTTCAAAGTGCAAGAAATGACCGGCACCCTCGATAAGCAAGCACTCACAGTGAGCAATGATTTCCTGGGCTTCCCACATATCGTCAAGATCGATGATTCGATCTTCCGATCCATTCACGATCAAAGTCCGGGCACTAATCTTCGTAAGATCAACAGCATCCTTTAAATGACCTAGAGTGAGTATATTTAGGCAGTGCTCATAAAAGGCGTCGGCATTAGCATCACTAAGATTCTCAAACTGTGATGCGATTTGACGCTTGTAGGTCAGGCCGATTTCCTGACCAAACATTCCTACGATCAGTTCAGCACCCGCAGCAAAGTCGCGAGATTCATACAATTCCTTCGCACGATCAATAATACTTTCCATTTCGGCATTGGGCTGCATACCGAAACTGCTCAGCACGAGTTTCTGCACAGCCTCGGGATACTCCGAGGCATAACCCGCGGCAATAGCCGTGCCCCAACTGCTTCCGGCTAACGTCAACTCTCCCTCAGGATTTGCATGTTGCACCAGCGCGTGGACAACCTGAACTTGTTCCTGGACCGTAACGTGCGCACTGCCATTGAGTATTTGCGAGCGCCCCACTCCGGGCATATCAAAGATGATGACACTGAAGTGCGGTGAAAAACGCTTTGCCACTGCCCGCCAAACGGCCATAGTCTGGAGGATGCCGCTGACGCAAATGAGTACGTTGGGATGATCCCCGTAGCGACGATAGGGTATGGCAAAGCGGTCGTACTCGATAATGCCTTTTTCAGTTTTCATGGATCACATTCCGCCAGCACCGGGCGACCAATAGCGTTTTTATTAACTTGAGAGTTGGCAAGCTGAGCTGCACGGCGTGTCTTCCAGGCAAACCACCGCTGTGGTGCACAGTAGTTGGCCAAACGGTCGACAATAGTGTCCAGCAGCAAATTGTTTACCCCCTTGACCCGATCCAGCCATAGGGGAGACGGCGCGCGTAAAGACACACCCACGCCAGCGTCCAGATAGTAAAATTCGTGCCACCAGCCACTGGGCATATACAGCGTCTGTCCGGGCTCAAGAATGACTTCATACCCGTCTGCATAGGCCAAAGCGGGGAACTGTCCATAATCAGGCTGGGACAAATTGACATAGCTACGCACGGTAAAAGGATGCTGATAAATCGCCCGGGAACTTTGGGGCGAAAACAATCGAATTCTGCGTCGTCCCTGAATCGCCGTATGCAGTACATCGCCCATATCGATGTCGTAGTGCAAGGGTGTGGTACTCCCCTGGCAGCCAAAAAAACTGAAAACGAAACGACGGGAAAACTTTAGGCCCACATCCGGGAAGTGGATGTCGTCGAGCAGGCTGGGGATTTTCTGCGACAGGTTGTACAAAAACATGCGCAAATCCTGACCCTGGGATTGCGTCTTCTCAAGGAATTCAGCGAGGGTCATAGTGCCTTTGCTCGACATGTAAGCATCGCCAGGGTTCGCAAAGCTTAGATCATAAACGGGGACTTCGTGATGACCATATTGGGATGACAAGTCTTCAGGCGTCCAGCGTTTCAGCGCGGGCCAGTCAGCGGCAAGGTCCATTATCACCATTGGCCTGCGGTTTCGGATAGCGTCGCGAAGAGCGACGCCATCTCCATGTGCGATGGCTGGAATTGCTTTCCAGCTTAATGGCGCTGTTTCTTCGCGCGCAAGAAGTGAGCCCGCTGGCTGCATAGAACTTAGTGTCCCGATGCCATAACAGGCGCTGATGCTGCTTGTGCAAGTAAGCCCTCGCGCTCGCACGCCGGATCATCACCAAACCAGATGGACCAAATCAGTTTTGCAAAGGCGAGATCCTTCGTTTCAAACGATGGCTCGCCATTGAACTCAACCATCAGCTTGCCCTCGGGCAGCCAATAGAACACCAGCTGGTCTCCTGCATTTGCATCACGGTCGATGGCCGCCATGAATGCGTCTACGCTAGCGCCGGCATCTTCGAGCCAGTTCTCCTGGGCATTTTTTCTAAGACTCTTGGCCAGCTCTTCGCGAATGCGATCCCGGCCTAGCTTGCGCTCAAATCTAATCAGGATGGCCTTGGGTCTCTGATCCGTTATCACAGTCTCGAAAGACAAGGCGGCGCCATCTGCCCGTGCCGCGTAGTGAGCTATCTCATAGATCTTTAAAAACAGAAACACGCGTTCTGCCCGACCGGTATACCTTAAGTTGTAGTTTGTGCCATCGCTACGGGTTGAGAGCGTTGCGGGCGGCTCCGCAGAGCTTGCACCAGCCACCCGCAGCGGGTTGAATAACGCGGCAACAAGGCACAAGAACAGCCCGCCCCGTATGAGACAACTTCGATCTGTAAACAAATAAGTAATGCTGTCGATACTCGTAATTTTTCTACGGACAGGCTAACAGATATTCAGTCTATCTAGTGACGAAAAAGGATATTTTGTACACCTCGCCAGGCTTAACGCAGGCAACGGTATAGAGAGTTCAGCGATACCGCAGTAAGGACATTCGGCGTCACCAGGAAACCCTGGGCTACTGCTGGCTGAAGAGAGCTGCGTCTCGGGAGCTGTAAAAGAGCAAGCATCCCTCACAAAGGTTAGGATGCGCTCTCACACCAATCTGGAAGATAAACATGAGAACGTCTCGCGCACTGGCTGTCACGCTCACACTGCTTGCGCTTGCCGCTATTGCGAATATTGTCGCCACCCGCCCGGCTAAGGTCGACCTAGGCCCACTCCTCGCCCTTGGCGAGCAATACGATGTCAGAATCATCCGCGATGAGTATGGTGTTCCACATATCTATGGAGTAAGCGACGCGGACACCGCGTTTGGCTTAGCTTACGCGCAGGCAGAGGATGACTTTGCAACGCTCCAGGACGTAGTGCTGGCCACCCGGGGACAGCTTGCCGCAGTACGCGGGCCAGACGCCGCTAAAACTGACTACCTGATTCAACTCATGGGCGTTTGGGAAGCGGTGGATGCTGGCTATCAGAGCAAGCTCAGCCAAAAAGCCCGCGATGTTGCCGAGGCCTACGCCAATGGAATCAATCTCTACGCAGCGCAAAACCCGGATCAGGTCGAGAATTTTGTTTTACCTATTCGAGGCCAGGACCTCATAGCGGGATTTACCTTTAAGCTCCCGCTGTTTTACGGCTTTGATCAGACACTGACCGCACTGTTTGACGGCAGCGACCGCGAGCTCGCTTTACAAGGGGATGACGCGCTGACTTTTACCTCCGAGGTCCGCGCGGAATTGGGCAGTCAGGGGGTCGCCATCGCCCCTCACAAGTCCAGCGACGGAAAAACCAGGCTACTAATCAACTCTCATCAACCCCTTACGGGGCCTGTTGCCTGGTATGAGGCACGACTTCACTCCGAGGAAGGCTGGGACATCGCTGGCGCAACGTTTCCCGGTTCTCCCATCATTCTGCACGGTCACAATCGCTATCTGGGATGGTCCAGTACCGTCAACAAGCCGGACCTTGTGGACGTTTATCAGCTCACCATGAATCCCGAGAACGACGAGGAGTACCTGCTGGACGGTGAATGGGTGCCGTTGGAAGTGCGCTCGGCGGAGATTCTTGTTCGTGTGTTTGGGCCATTCTACTGGACTTTCAAAGAGCCATTGTATTTATCGCACCACGGTCCGGTGTTAAAACTTGATCACGGGACTTTCGCGATCCGCTGGTCCGGCATGGGTGAAGTACGAACCCTTGATCAGTATTTGGCGCTAAACAAAGCTACCAATATGCAAGAGTTCGAGGCCGGCCTCGCCATGGGTAGCCAGCCTTCCATCAATCAGGTTTATGCTGACCGCGACGGCAACATCGCTCATTACTACAATGCGATGTTTCCAAAACGCATAGAGGGCTGGAACTGGCAAAAGGATTTGCCCGGCGATGACTCTCAACTCATTTGGGAGGGTTATCTGCCTTTTAGCGCGAACCCTGCCACCCGAAATCCTCCCAGCGGCTTCGTATTTAATGCCAACAATAGCCCCTACCTGTCCAGCGTCGGGCCAGGCCAGCCGCAAGCCGCAGATTTCTCCCCAACGATGGGCATCGAAACCGGCGTAACAAACCGCGCCCTGCGTCTGAAGCGGCTTCTGGATGCCAAGGAATTACTAAGCCGAGATGATTTTTACCGTATCAAATACGATGTTTTCTACGACGAAGAACTCGACGCAATAAAAAGGCTGAGGGAGTTTCTGGCGAAGGGCAAAGAGACAATCCCCGACGAGCTCCACGCCGCATTCGACCTCCTCGCGTCCTGGAATTTGGGTACCCAAAGTGATAACCGGGCGGCGGCCCTGGCGGTGCTCACGATGACCCCTCTCATCGACAGCCGACAGCGACGGGATGGCGTAGATATCGCGCAGGAGCTCGCTCGAGCGCAGGCGCATTTACAAACGCACTTCGACCGTATAGATCCCGCCTATGGTGACGTTGTAAAACACGTTAGAGGCACCGCCAGCTGGCCTCTGGACGGCGGACCAGACATCCTTAGAGCGGTATACACCGAGGCCGATCAAGATAACGGCGAGCTACACAATGTCGCCGGCGACAGCTACATCATGTTCGTTGAGTGGGATGCAGAGGGCGAAGTGAGCTCACGGGCTATTCATAACTATGGCAGCGCTACACTCGATGAGTCATCACCCCACTACGCCGATCAGGCGCCACTGTTTGTGGAGCATCGCGACAAGCCCGTCAGACTGGACCTCGAGGAACTCCTCCCCCACGCGAGCCGAGACTATCGTCCGGGTATAGGCTCGTCCAACGATTGATGCCCAGGGTGAACAGAAATGGACCCCATAAATTGGACAGCTCGATAAGTGCATTCCCAAGTTATGCCGCAAACCTGACGGCAGATTCGTA
>NZ_CBFIIF010000039.1:0-21471 GCF_965662665.1 Congregibacter sp.
CCTGGAACCGGCCATGCTGCGTATTCGTGAGCACCTCGACACATTGCCAGGGCTGATTGATATCGACGACACGCGAGCACTCCCCTCCATCGAATGGCGTATGCAGGTCGATCGGGCTCAGGCGTCTCTCTATGGGGCTGACGTACAATCTGCGGGCATTGCACTTCAACTCGTAACAAACGGCGTCAAGGTTGCAGAGTACCGTCCAGATGGCGCTGATGACGCCGTGGACATTCGCGCTCGGTTCCCGATTCAGGACCGCGGCATTCGCGCTATGGACGACCTGAGAATAAGCACAAGCCAGGGACAAATACCCCTTAGCAACTTTGTGCGTATTAAACCGGCGCCGGGTGTTGATACTTTCAAGCGCATCGACACTTTCCCTGTGGAGCGGGTGAGGGCGAATGTGGTGCAAGGCGTATTGGCCGATACCATGGTAGGTGAAATAGAGGATTGGCTAAAAACGCAAAGCTTCGACCCGCGAGTGAGCATTGAGTTTCGCGGTGCGAACGAAGAGCAGACGGACTCCATGGAGTTTGTTCAAGGCGCTTTCTTGCTATCCCTGCTGTTAATGTTTGTATTGCTCGTCACCCAGTTCAACAGCTTCTACCAGAGTGGGTTGATTTTATTGGCGGTGATTATGTCGACCGCGGGCGTTTTACTGGGGCTAATCATCACGGGCAACCCTTTCAGCGCAGTACTAACCGGTGTGGGGGTGGTGGCACTCGCAGGCATTGTCGTGAACAACAACATCGTACTCATCGACACTTATAACGTCGTGCATAGCGAGAACCCCGATCTCAGCGTGCAGGACGCAATTGTTCGCGCCGCGGCGCAACGCTTGCGGCCAGTGATGCTGACGACAGTCACAACGGTCTTCGGTCTTTTACCCCTCGCCTGTGACTTGTCCATTGATATCGTCAACCGCAGCGTAACCGCGGGTGGTCAAATGGCGACGTTCTGGGGCCCTCTATCACAGGCGATTGTGTTTGGTTTGTCCTTCGCGACAATCCTTACATTGATCGCCACACCGGCTCTCCTCGCCCTGCCCACGGACCTGCGTAACCGCTGGGCGGCACGCAAGAACAAAAAGCCTCAAGCCGCAAAGACAGCGGACCAGAGCGAGCCCGCCACTGCCTAGTGTGACGGGCACTAAAAATGCCAAGGGTTTAAGGTTTAGCCAGAAGGTCGAGGACCATTGCCAAGATGGCTCTTCGGCCGGTCTCTAAAGTAGGCTCGGGATCTGGCGCAAAAAACGCCGAGTGCAACGAGGGCAAGCGTTCGTCACCGCGGTTCGCCGCATCCCAGAGTGTCTGGGGCACCGTGCCCACGCGAATCATGAATGAAGGTATCTTCGCGTCGGTGCGTCCGTAGCGAGAAAAGTCTTCACCGCCCATCTCTTTGGGTATCTCCGCCAGAGCCTCATCACCCAGTTCCGCGCGCATAGCAGCGACGCCTCGCTCGACCAGATCGGGATCGTTCCAGAGCGCTGGCGTGTACTCCTGCCGAACGGTAACTTCGGGCTTTAGTTCGGCGGGAAACCCCATTGCCTCGGCCTGCTTTACAGCGACACGTTCAATGCCTGAAAGCAGCGTCTCTCGCACCTCATCAGAGTAGGAACGCACGGTGAGCTGTAGCGTGGCTTTGTCCGAAATAATATTGTGCTTGGTGCCCGCGTGGATTGAACCCACAGTGACAACGCCCGGCTCCGCTGGATGAATCTCCCGGGACACCAGCGTTTGCAGATCCATTATAACCGCAGCGGCGAGTACCACGGGGTCTTTCGCGGTATGCGGATAGGCGCCGTGCCCTCCTACCCCATGTAGCGTGATATCCACACTATCGACATTGGCCATCATCCATCCGGCGATGTAGCCGATTTTGCCTGCCGGCAAAGTCGCGATGGTGTGCAAGGACAAGTTGTAATCGGGTTGCGGGAAGCGCTCAAAGAGCCCGTCGGCAAGCATGTCTCGAGCTCCTGCGCCGCGCTCTTCGGCGGGCTGCATAATCACCATGAGCGTACCCTGCCACTCATCGCGCCGGTCCAGTAATTCTAGCGCCGCGGCGGTGACCACCGTCATGTGAACATCGTGACCACAGGCATGCATCACCGACACATCCTGGCCATTCAACTCTGTTGCCTGCACAGTACTGGCATAGGACAGACCTGTGTCTTCGGCGACGGGCAAACCATCCATATCGGCACGCAACATCAGGGTCGGCCCCTCCCCGTTGCTGAGCATTGCTACCAGTCCATGCCCACCTACTTTGGTGGTTATAGCGAAACCCGCCTCCCCGAGCGTCTTAGCCAGCGTCGCGGCCGTTTGCTCTTCCTGAAAGGACAGCTCCGGGTTTTCGTGGAGATACTTGTAATACGCGAGCTCATCAAAGGACCAGGCCTGAAGCACAGGCATGCACAATGCGGTCAGTAACGAAGCTTTAAAAATACGATGCATGGGAGAACCTCAAGAGTTGGAACCGCGAGTCTAGCAAAGTCCGTGAACAGCAGATGCCGGGCATCAAAGCATCCCGTACAATGCGCCTTACCGCAGCTCAGCTATTCGCCCTTGAACCCAGACGCCCAACAGCCTGAATCACCGCAAGCCAGTACTGGCCTGGAAACCTACGGCCGCCTGCTGCGTTACGTTCGCCCGCTGTGGCCAGCGTTTCTCATCAGCATGTTCGGTTTCGTACTCTACGCTGCGACGCAATCAGCTTTTGCAGGGCTGATGCAGTATCTGCCTGCTGCCTTCGAAGGCAGTCCCCTGGGATCCGCCAGCATCATTGGCACTGACACCTTGAGCAGCTGGGAGCAACGTTTGGGGCTGGATCAGCCCAACAAAATTCGGATTTTTCTACCGCTGGCGTTGGTGGTGATTGTCACGGTGCGCGGTGTTGGCTCCTATCTGGGCAGCTACTACATCACCTATGTCGCCCGGCATGTAGTCAACCAACTGCGCGTTGATGTGTTCGCCCATATCAACAAGTTGCCTGCGGCATATCTTGCCCAGCGTAACTCCGCCGAACTCATTTCGCTGATCACCTTTAACATCGAGCAAGTAGCCGCCGCTGCATCCACCGCCATCAAAGTCATCGTGCGCGAGGGCCTCACAGTCATAGCGCTGCTGAGTTACATCTTTTACCTCAATTGGAAGCTGTCGCTGCTCTTCATTGCGCTGGCACCCATCATCGGCGGCATCATCAGTCTCGCTTCGTCGCAATTCAAAAAATACAGCCGTCGCATACAGGACTCTATGGGCGGCATCACGCGCGTTACCGCAGAAGCCATTCGCGGCTTCCCTGTGGTGCGAGGCTATGGCGGCACCGCCTCAGAGAATGAGCGTTTTCAGGAACGCAGCGGCTATGCTCTGCGCCAGGATCTCAAGCTGGCGCGGGTCAATGAGATCAGCACGCCCATCATCCAATGGCTCACCTACACGGCCCTCGCCGGTCTATTCTGGTTTGGACTCGACCCATCCTTACGCGGAAGCATGTCCGCTGGTCAGTTTTTGGCGTACATCACGGCAGCCAGTCTCGTCGCAAAACCCCTACGCCAACTGACTCAGGTGAATGCTCGCATTCAACGCGGGATCGCCGCCGCGGAAAGCGTTTTTGAGGTTCTTGATCAAAGCACCGAAAGCGACTCGGGCAAAACTCTTGCGGCAGCGCCTAAAGGTGCCTTCGCACTTCGAGATCTTCGCTTTCGCTATCCCGGTGCAAGCGAGGATGCCCTCCGCGGTATTTCTCTGGATATTGCACCGGGAGAAACTCTCGCGCTGGTAGGACGGTCGGGCTCCGGAAAAACCACTTTAGCGAACCTCCTCGCGGCGCAGTTCCCCTCCCCGGCGGATACGCTTTTGCTGGATGGCGTGCCCATGGAGTCGCTGTTGCTCACGGATCTCCGTCGACAGATAGCGTTTGTCAGCCAGCACACCACGCTGTTTGCGGCGAGTCTTCGCGACAATATCGCCTATGGAGATCTCGCGGCTGCCGATGACGACGCAATCAATGCGGCCCTTACTCAGGCCAATGCCTTCGAGTTTGTTGATCGCCTTCCCGCAGGGCTGGATACGATCCTTCGCGAAGAGGGTGACGACTTCTCCGGCGGACAGCGCCAACGCCTGGCACTGGCTAGAGCATTTTTGAAAGATGCTCCTATCCTCATTCTTGACGAGGCCACCTCGGCGCAGGATGCGGAAAGCGAGGCGCTTATCCAGCAGGCATTACAGCGGATTCTGTCCGGGCGCACTGCCATCATCATTGCTCATCGACTGTCGACGGTAGAGCAGGTTGACCGAATTGCGGTAATGGACGACGGCCGTGTTATTGAACTGGGCACCCACGATGAGCTGCTGTCAAAACAGGGCATCTACGCACAGCTGTACCGACAGCAACTGCAGGAATGAAAGTTCTGCAGGTACTCCCCGCCCTGGACACAGGAGGCGTAGAACGCGGAACCCTGGATATTGCGAAGGCGCTGGTCACGGCCGGCCACTCGTCCAGTGTGCTATCCGGCGGTGGCAGACTGGTAACCCGCCTTCAAAAGCAGGGGTCAGAGCACATCCTTTGGTCCCTCGGTAAGAAGTCACCGCTGACTCTCCGACATGTGAGGCCCTTGCGTCACTGGCTGGCCTCTCAACAATTCGACATCATGCATCTACGTTCGCGCCTGCCCGGCTGGATATGCTGGCTTGCATGGCGCGGCATGGACCCAGCAACGCGCCCCAGACTGGTCACCACGGTACATGGCATGCATTCCGTGAGTCGTTACAGCGAAATCGTAAGCTGTGGCGAACGCGTCATCGTCGTCTCGGAATCTATTCGGGACTATGTTCTCGGTAACTATCCCAAATGTGACCCCGGAAAACTCCGTCTGATCTATCGCGGCATTAACCCACTGGAATTCCCCCGGGATCATCAAGCCTCGGAGAAGTGGCTCTCAGATTGGTATCGCGAGTTTCCACAGTTACTCGACCAGCGCGTGATTACCATGGCCGGGCGTCTCACCCGCCTCAAAGGTCATCATGACTTTATGTCTGTAATAGAAAAGCTGCGCGACTCAGGGCAAGCGGTGCACGGACTCATCGTCGGCTCAGAGGACCCCAAACGGATGGCTTACGCCCGGGAACTTTACGCGGCGGTCGCAGAGCGGGGACTCGAATCTCATATTACCTTTGCAGGACATCGCGGTGATCTTCGGGACATCTACTCGGTCTCGGACGTGGTTCTATCTCTGTCCACTCAGCCTGAATCCTTCGGGCGCACCGTTCTTGAGCCTCTCAGCGAAGGGCGTCCAGTGGTTGGCTATGACCACGGGGGCGTGGCGGAAATTCTGTCCGCCCTGTATCCGCGAGGAGCCGTAGCCGTGCGAGACGTAGACGCAGCGGCGACTCAGGTCGCCGCGATCCTCGCGGGGCAGGTCGCGCCACCGAGGCGCAACGACCGCTTTCTTCTCGATGTGATGGCAAAAGACACCCTGAGCGTCTACGAGGAACTGCTATCCTCGCCGCGCCAGAAGCAAGTCTGACTCAACACTACCGTATATCCCCAACGAAAACTCAAGAGGATTAAAGCATGCTGATGGCGCTCTCCACCTGGTGCGACGTAGAAGACTATCTCACGCGCAGCCGCAGCATCCTGCTGCCCATAGGCTCCATGGAGCAACATGGCCCCACAGGACTTATCGGCACTGACGCCATTTGTCCTCAGGTGATTGCAGAAGCGGCAGCGGCGGAAGATCCGGACATTCTTGTGGGCCCCACTTTCAGTGTTGGTTGTGCACAGCATCACTTGGGTTTTCCCGGGAGCATGACCCTGCGTCCAAGTACCATGATCGCCGCGATCGTGGACTGGAGTGCATCCCTGAGGCGCCATGGCTTTGAACGCATTTACTGGATCAACGGACATGGCGGCAACATAGCCACCATCGCCGCCGCGTTTGCCGAAGTC
Source organism: Congregibacter sp. (assembly GCF_965662665.1). Classification (NCBI taxonomy): domain Bacteria; kingdom Pseudomonadati; phylum Pseudomonadota; class Gammaproteobacteria; order Cellvibrionales; family Halieaceae; genus Congregibacter; species Congregibacter sp. The sequence goes on from NZ_CBFIIF010000039.1 coordinate 5,950, forward strand.
TATGCAGAGCGCAGTTTTGCCGGAGCTGACTCAAGCATCCCGCCCTTAAGCATGAAACAACGCAATTGGTGGGAACTGCCGGGCGTCATGAGTACCTGTCAGCGCCTTCATCCCAAGCACGAGGGCTCTCACGCCACAGCCTCAGAAGTGGCTGTAACCTACGCAGCCTACCCCGACCAAGTTCGCGACCTTGAACTCACCCCAAAAGTTGCTCCCAGCGGAGGCTTTACCGACGCCGACAACTACCGTCGGCGATTCGCCGATGGCCGCATTGGCTCCGACCCCACGCAGGCCACCGTCGCTGCGGGCGAAGAAATCATTGCCATCGCGGCGCGGGCGCTGCGCGAAGACTTCAAGGCCTTCGCAAAAGCAGGCAGCTAGCGCTAAGCGCTCGCCAGGGCATCCATGGCGGCAAAGCCCCTCGCAAGGTCGGCAGTCAGGTCGTCGGGATGTTCAAGTCCGATGTGCAGACGGACCAATGTTTCATCATCAGCAAGAGGCACACTGGGTAAGTTACGGGTAGCTTGCATAGGCAGGCAAAGGCTCTCAAAACCTCCCCAGGAAAAGCCGACACCGAACAGCTCCAGAGCATCCACAAACGTACCCAGTGCCTGATCATTCTCGTGCTGCATGCACATCCCAAAGAGCCCGTTTGCGCCTTTAAAATCTCGCTCGAAAATTTCGTGACCCGGACAGGATTCCCAGGCTGGGTGAAGCAAGCGACGGACGCGGGGCTGAGTCTCTAACCAATTGGCTACGATCCGAGCGCTCCGATCATGCGCCTCCAGCCGAATGCCCAGCGTGCGCATACCACGAAGCGCTAAATTCGCATCGTCGGGTGCCAGGTGCATACCGTGGGCAAGCGTATGGTGATGCAGCTGCGTGTACAAATCGGGTTTGAGGGTCGTCGTTACGCCAAACAGACAATCTGCATGCCCATTCAAGTACTTGGTTCCCGACTGCATCGACAAATCCACACCGAAGCTCAGGGGATCAAAAAGCAATGGCGTGGCCCAGGTATTATCGATGGCGGTGAGCAAACCATGGCGTTTTGCCACCGCAACGATTGCCGGCACATCCTGAATTTCGAAGGTCGCCGACCCCGGAGACTCCATAAAAATCATCCGAGTGCTCTCTTCTACCAAAGAATCAATGCTGTCCCCGGCGACGGGATCATAAAACGTCGTGCGTACTCCCCTGCGCGCAAGACTCCCAAGACAGAATTTTCGTGTCGGCCCGTAAACGCTGTCGACCATAAGCAGGTGGTCACCCGGTGACAAAAAACAATTGAGAATGCTTGCCATGGACGCGGTACCCGACGTGCTAAGCACCGCACCGACACTGTCATCAAGCTCGCAAATCGCATCTTCCAGCGCACGGGTGGTAGGCGTTCCCATACGTCCGTAGTACATATGCTCTCGGTCAAGCGGCGCCGCTTCACGCTCCCTAAATTCGGCGTAGTCCTGAAACAACACAGTGGAGGCGTGAAATACGGGGCTGGTGACAACCCGCGGATCAGGACGACCCGCATGCACTAGACGGGTATTCAGGTGCTTCGCGGCGGAAGTCTCCGAGGTAGTTTTTTTACTCACATTAGTCCTTGTTCTTCATGGGCAGATGATTCCGAGGCTAGCACTGCAAACGCGACGCGACCAGTAGCACTGGACCTTGAAACACCCGTCTGCGACAGTGCTGTTTTCAGTGAGAGGCCGTGCATGACCGACTTAATACTTCACCAGTACGCAGAATCACCGTTTTCGGAAAAGGTTCGCGCGATCTTCGGCTTTACAGGACTGCCCTATAAGAGCGTGGACATCCCGGCAATCATGCCCAAACCCGACCTCATAGCGCTGACCGGCGGCTATCGCAGAACCCCCGTTATGCAGAGGGGCGCAGACATTTTTTGCGACAGCGCACTTATCGCTGAAGTTATTGACGATCAAAACCCAAAAACCAGCATTTTTGGGCAAGCCGGTAAGGCGCAGGCTATTGCCGCCGCCCGCTGGACCGACAGTGAATTTTTCCGCGTCTGCGTGGGCCTGGTATTTCAACCCGCCGCGCTGGCTGCAAATCCGAGGTTCAAAGACGCCAAAGCCGCGGAAGCCTTTGTCAAAGACCGCGCTGCTTTTACCGCCGGTGGTCCCGCACTTGCGATTCCCCTACCCCGGGCCGAGGCGGTCTTTCGCGAACACATGCGCGCCTTGGAAGAGAGCCTGAAGAACACCAGCTTTCTTGGCGGCGACAACCCCAACATTGTCGACTTCTCAAACTGGCATCTTTGCTGGTTTGTTCACCGCCAGGAGGTGCTTAGACGCTACTTTGACGGGTTTTCCGCGGTCGGTGCCTGGCTGGAGCGCATGCAGGTCTTTAGCAGCGCCCTGCAGACAACGACTATCAGCGGTGATGAAGCCATAAGCATCGCGAAGGGATGTGAGCCTCGCAAAATCGATAGTCCAAAGATCGATCCCCTACTGGAAATCGACAGGGGCGCACAGGTCCAGGTGCTACCTACGGACTACGGTTTTCAACCGGTGTCTGGAGCGTTAGTAGTAGCCGATGACAAGCACATCGTCATCGCCCGGGAGGATGAGCGCGCCGGCCATTTACAGGTACACTTTCCCCGTTACGGATTCGAAGTTTCGCTTGCAGGAGACAGCACATGAAGCACATAGACCCCACCCGAGAGCAGTTTGACGCATTCAAGGCATTGCCAAGAGACACGCCGATTATGATGCTCAATCTTATTCGCCTTAATGAAACGGCGACTTATCCGGATGGCGAAACCTGCAGCGGCGCCGAAGCTTATCGTCGTTACGGTGAGCACAGCGGACCGATTTTTCGGGAGCTCGGTGGTGAGATTATGTGGCGCGGCCATCAGGAGTGCATGCTTACAGGCCCCACCGACAAGCACTGGGATATCGCCTTTGTTGCACGCTACCCCAATGCGGGCGCATTTCTGGCAATGGTCACCAATCCTGACTATCAGGCTATCGTCGTGCATAGAACCGTCGCGGTGGACGATAGCCGCTTGATTCGCTTTGGTGTTGATGAAAGCGGCGAAGGGTTTGCTGGTTAGATGGCGCTAGCGGCTCCCCCCCATTATTGGTGAGCGGGCAACAACGGCCTTTAGGGTCTAGTCAAAGAAGGAACGCGGCTTGCGGCTTGCTGCTTCTTAGGGTGAACCTCCGGAGTCCTTTGGACATGGGCCTGTGTTGTCCTCTGTGAAACGCTCAATGCGTAGCGACTGTGAAGCGCCCTCACCCTCCATCGCCTGACGATTAAGCATTTGTGCATCGACTTGCACGGGCCATGGAGCGCCAGACTTGAGTCCCGCCGCAAGATATCCACGCTCCAGGCTCAGATACTCGCCCTCCATCAATACCGCATAGCGGTACCCCGACGCGCAGTCAGTAAAACTAGCCGCATCAGCGAAGTAGCGAAACTCCCCGCGCAGCGAGATGAAAAATTCGCTGGGCGCAAAAACCGATTGTCGCTCCAACTCATAGGGCAAGCTCGACTGTATGGGGGCCCCCTTGCGATCGAGCATGCGAAGAGTGTCAGCATCGACAATGGACAAAAACAGCTGATCGTCCTCGCTCGCCGATAATGTGAGGATTTGATCTACGGGTGCCAGGTGCCAGTGTCCCAATCGCGAGGACACTGTGTCTCGTCCGAGATACTCCTGCCGCAAGTGGAAGCGCCCCGTGGGCCACAAGTCCAGTTGCCACAGCACGCCGGGGCAATCTGCACAGGGCAAAGTCCCTTTGTAACTCATGGCCGTATCTATCTCGAAAGAGGTGTCCGCTACGCTGTCACTGTCACTGTCACTGCCAGTGCCAGTGCCAGAGCCAGAGCCAGAGCCAGAGCCAGAGCAGGATGCGACAAACACGGCGGTCAACAGCGCGAACAGGGGGGAAATGGCCTGCCCCCGAAGATTTTGAAAGGCAAAATTCATAAGCTTACTCGTGAAATCAGTAACTTATGATCTTCTCCAGAACCACAGGGCGCAAGAGTTGCCACCATAAACAAACAAGATTTCTTGCTAGAGGACTTGCCACCGAAACCTTTCGAAGACACAATACAGGAATTATTCTCTTATATTGGAATAACATGCGCGCCTTAGTAAAACGAGAAGCTGCTCCCGGGCTTTGGCTGGAAGACGTTCCCCAGCCAGAGCCGGGCATCAACGATGTCCTTATCAAGGTGCGTCGCACCGCGATCTGCGGTACCGACATGCACATCTACAATTGGGACGACTGGGCCCAAAGGACCATTCCGGTACCTATGGTGGTGGGCCACGAATTTGTGGGTGAAATTGTCGATGTGGGCAGTAATGTCAACGACTTCAAACCGGGACAGATCGTTTCGGGAGAAGGCCACGTTGTCTGTGGTCGCTGTCGTAACTGCATGGCGGGCCGTCGCCACCTGTGCAATGACACCAGTGGTATCGGTGTCAATCGTTCGGGCGCCTTTGCCGAATACTTAACCCTCCCCATGTCCAATGTCTGGGAGCATGCTCCCGGTATTGACCTGGATGTGGCCTCTCTTTTTGACCCCCTGGGAAATGCGGTACACACCGCTTTGCAGTTCGATCTATTGGGTGAGGATGTGCTGATCACGGGCGCGGGCCCCATTGGCTCCATGGCCGCTGCTGTATGTCGCCACGCGGGGGCGAGGCACATCGTGATCACCGACGTTATCGACGAGCGTCTGGAACTTGCGGCCACCCTGGGCGCCACGCGTACCGTCAACGTCACTCAAGAGTCTCTCGAGGAGGTCAAAAACTCCCTGGGGATGCGCGAAGGTTTCGACATCGGACTAGAGATGTCGGGCAACCCTCAGGCGCTTAACGATCAGATCACGCATCTCTGCCACGGCGGTAAGATTGCCATGCTGGGTATTCCATCCGAAAACACCGCCATTGACTGGAGTCGTGTGATATTCAATATGCTGACACTCAAAGGAATCTACGGCCGGGAGATGTATGAAACCTGGTACAAAATGTCCGTCATGATTCAAAGCGGTCTTGATATCAGCTCCGTGATTACACACCGCATGCCCTACACTGAATTCGACAGCGGATTTCAGGCCATGAACAATGGCAGCGCGAGTAAAGTTGTTCTCAATTGGGAAGACTAAAGTAGGCAGCGGCTTTCGCTTGCAAGGAATCAATGTATGTACGGCAATTTTAAAGAGCACTTACGCGCGGAGTTACAAGGCATTCGCGATGCGGGTCTCTACAAAGATGAAACTGAGTTCACCAGTGCCCAGGGCGCGCATGTAGCCATTGCTGGACAAGGCAATGTGCTGAACCTCTGTGCCAACAACTATTTGGGTCTGGCGGAGCATCCCGAGGTTAAGGCGGCCGCCGCAAAGGGCCTCGAAGAATGGGGCTACGGTATGGCATCCGTACGCTTTATCTGCGGCACTCAACGCTTACATAAAGATCTGGAACACGCGCTTGCCAGATTTTTAGGTCTTGAGGACTGCATCCTCTATCCCTCGGGCTTTGATGCCAACGGTGGTTTATTCGAAACGCTTTTGGGCGCAGAGGATGCGGTAATTTCTGACGCCCTGAACCATGCGAGCATTATCGACGGTGTACGGCTCTGCAAAGCGCAGCGTTATCGCTATGCCAACAATGATATGGAGGATCTGGAGGCGCAACTTCAGGCGGCCGACGCTGCCGGGGCGCGCTTCAAGCTGATCACCACCGATGGCGTGTTCTCTATGGACGGCAGCATTGCGAAACTGGATCGTATCTGCGACCTCGCCGATCATTACGGTGCCCTCGTGCACTTTGACGATTGCCACGCTACGGGATTTCTTGGCGAGGGCGGCCGGGGAACTCACGAATACCACCATTGCATGGATCGCGTCGATATCATCACCGGCACGCTAGGCAAAGCTTTGGGCGGAGCCAGCGGCGGCTTCACTGCGGCGAGCTCAGAAGTGGTAGCGCTGCTTCGGCAGCGTTCGCGACCCTATCTATTCTCGAACACGGTTGCGCCCCCCGTGGTCGCCGGAGCCCTCCGCGCCCTGGAGTTGGTGGACACCCAGCCAGAGCTTCGCACTGCGCTACAAAAGAACTCGGCGTACTTTCGCGAGGCTTTGGAAGCAGAGGGCTTTGAGTTACTTCCTGGAGATCATCCAATCATTCCGGTCATGCTCCACGATGCGAATCGCGCGGCGGAGATGGCTGCACGCATCCGTGCTCAGGGAGTACATGTCGTGGCGTTTTCTTTTCCCGTGGTACCCAAAGGTCAGGCGCGCATTCGCACGCAAATGTCTGCTGCATTGAGTCAGGAAGATCTTGATCGCGCCATCGCAGCCTTTGTATCGGCTAGAGAAGCCATCGCTTAAGGGGCCTGTGCTGCGTCAAAACAGCGCTGGGTAATCCCGCCAGTAGTAGCGTAATTCTGTGTCATTCCACTGCCGGTAGACGTATTCCCAATCGAGTCGGGGAATACGCCAACCGTGATGGGGCTCCAGATTGGTTGAAAACACCGGGGCCCCGTAATCACAAAAACGCGTGTCCACACTCAAACGTACTCGCTGCTTATCAACATTGGGCTGTGCGCGATGCACGGTTTGCGAATGAAAAATGATTACGTCGCCTGCGCTGACGTCGGACACATGCCAGAGTGTCTCATCGGGATAGATTTCGCATTGCACTCCGCCCACACCTTGGGCTTCAAGGACCGGACGTACACCGCGCTCATGTGAGCCGGGCAGAATTGTCAGACGGCCCATTGCTTCATCGGCATCGTGCAGTGCGATCCAGATGCCGGCCATGGTGGGCCCCGCATGATGAGAAAACGCGTCCTGATGCGGTGGCGTTTCAAATCCAATTTTTCGCGGCGCCGCGACCCGCGCCATTTTCATCGGGTAAACGAAGGTCTCCGCCCCAGCCACCAGAGTCATGAGCTGCTGAACCTCAGCACTATGAAAGAGCCTATGCAGCGACTCCAGCGCCTGGATCTCCGGGTACAGCTCATCCCAGAGAGGATCGCTTTCAAAAAACGGCTCCCCCGCAAGCACTGGCGCACTAACGCTTTCGTTCCAATGAATGTGCGGTGCAAGTACCGATAACATGTCATCAAGGACCGGCTTAACGGAGGCACAAAGCGCGCCCGGAAGGAACAAGTACCCGTCTCGGGAAAATCGTTCCTGGAGGACTCCAACATCTTCCTCTGGCGAGGAACGGGTAAACGGCTCATATACCGCTTCTTGGAAGCTAGCAGCCGCTAAGGACATAGCTGAGCGCCACTCATTAAAAATCTCCCGCCTATTAGCAAAGCCCTACTCATCTCGCTGATAAACCACTTGCCCTTCTTTGTAAGTGCTTACGATTTTCAGATCTGCGAGACGGCTCGTATCAATAGCTAGTGGGTTTTCAGACAAGACCACTAGGTCCGCTAGCTTGCCAATCTCGAGACTACCCTTGTTTTCCTCTTCAAAGTGCTGCCAGGCAGGCCAAATAGTCAGCGCGCGCAGGCCGGTCATCACGTCGACGCGATGCTGTGGGCCCAGTACTTCGCCGCTACGAGTGATGCGAGTAACTGTAGCGGAGAGCACACGCATCGAATCGGGATTAGCCACCGGCGCATCATGATGGGATCCAAACATCATCCCGCGCTCTAGTACCCAACCCGTAGGAGAAATGTTCTGCGCGCGCTCGGGTCCTAGCACCGAATCGCGATGCCAATCTCCCCAATAAAAAGTGTGCATGGGAAAAAGCGACGGAAAAATATCCAGTTCATCTAAACTGGCAACCTGCTCTTTTCGCAACACCTGTCCATGAATCAATACGGGGCGAATCTCTGCATCCGGATGTTTTTCTCGCGCCATACGCACGGCGCTGAGTAAGGTGTCCGTCGCTGCATCACCATTGGAGTGCACAAGAATTTGCCAGCCGTTTTCGAAGGCACGCATAACATTACTGTTGACCGTGTCCACGTCGATGGCCGGGTATCCAACATAGTCTTCTTCCTGACCATCTGGTGGCACGTGATAGGCGTGACTTAACCATGCCGTCTTCCCCTGGGGCGACCCATCGATAGTGAGTTTTACCCCGCCTACTCGGTAACGATTTTCATAAGACCGTGACGTCGTCACATCCTCTAGCATCAGCATATCCGGATAGGACACAAGGTCGATCTTCAGCTCTCCCCTATCCGCAACACGCTGCAGCGACGCCATCCCCTCTGGATTCGCCCGTCCTTCCTGCGCAGTGGTATAGCCATAGCTGGCCATGGTGGCTGCGCCGGCAATCGACATCCTGTCCTGTAGTTCCTCACTACTCGCCGCCAGCGCTGCAAAAATCAAACGAAAAAACGCATACTCTTCGGCAACGCCGTTAGGTTGCTTGCCGTCACTCTCTCGACGGAACGCACCGCCGTCAGGATCCGGGGTATCGGGCCCAACGCCCGCCAACTTCAGACCCAGACTGTTCGCTACCCCCAGATGTCCCGATTGGTGAATCAAAAGAATCGGTACTTCGCTGGACACTGCATCCATCTCCTGCCGCGTAGGATGGCGTTGCTCAGCAAGCTGAGAGTCGTCGTAGCCAAAACCAATCACCCAGCCTAGTTCACGCTCCAAAGCAGGCTCTGACTTCATGTAATCGCGGAGAATGCGCTGAATATCGGCGACGCTTGCACCACCCCCATCCGGCGGCGGCAAGATATTGCCACTCATCGACTGCAGTCCGATAAAGTTGGCATGGCTATGAGAGTCTACGAAGCCCGGAAGCAAAGGCGCGCCATCAAGGTCAATACGCTGGGTATCTCCGTCGGCAAGCGCGAGTACCGTGGCGCTGTCGCCCACGGCGACAATTCGTCCATCCTCTACAGCCAAAGCCTCCACAACGCTGCCGCCCGCATCCATGGTGATCACAGGACCACCAAAGAAAACCTTGTCAGGTGCTGCAACGCCAGGCAGCGATATGACAGCGCAAAAAGCACCGCAAAGAGTGCTGCGGATGGTGTTGCGAAAAACGGCTTTTATAGCTCTGCTCAGCTGCATCTGGGATCTCCAAAATCAGTGCATGATTATTATGTATTGAACAATTACTGCGTTGACACCCCATCACCCACTTCTTCATGAGGAATAACCCAAGACTCTTCTTCGGCAAGAGCTATCCAAGCCTGTAGATCAACATCCGCTAACCAGTGCGCGATGTAGCTTTTGGTCACTTCCGGAAGCTCGAGCTTGTAGGCTCTAAAACGCAGGACCACCGGTGCAAAGATAGCGTCCACAATACTAAAGTCGCCAAGAAGCCATGTCTCACTCCCGCTCAGCGATCGGGCTTGCTCCCACAGTTCGCACATCCTATCAATGTCTCTGCGAACATCCTCAGAGAGATCGACGCTCCGCTGCTTCGCCCGACAGTTCATGGGCAGCGCATGGCGCAGCGCGCCAAAGCCGCTATGCATCTCCGCCGCCATGGCGCGTCCAAATGCTCGTAAGCCCGGATCATCAGGCCACAACTGGGCATCCGCATAGCGCTCGTTGACGGTCTCCGCTATGGCCAGAGAATCCCACACCAACTCGTCGCCAATCCAAAGCACAGGAACGCGTCGCGTAGGTGAGTACTGCGCAATGCGAGCCTCAAACTCCGGCGTGTCCATGGGCAGCACCACCACCTGCGGATCCAGGCCGGCTTTGCGCATACTCAGCCATGCGCGCAGGGACCAGGAGGAGTAATTTCGGTTTCCGCAGACCAGCGTCAGGGAGTTAGTCGTATCTGCAGTCATTACACACCTGAAAAAGTCAAAATTACCGCGACAGCTTAGCGCAAGTTGTGCGTATAGGATGTCAGTAACAACGATTTAGCATCTAGGAAACTCATGCCACAACCCACTATCATGTTGGGAGCTAGACTCCCCACCTCCGCCAACTATAGATTTGCAGGCAGTTTCCTGACGTGTGTCGTGTCCTCACAGTTGTTTCCCTTGTCATCTGGCTCGCGGGCTGCGCCAGCACGCCAGATGATCTGCGCCCGCCGGGCAAGGAACACTGTGAATCCTTCTTCATCTACGTCCTTTGCATCTCCGACTTCGACGTCGACGGCCAAGTCGACTACATGTACTTCGATGACACCAAGGAAATATTTATGTACGCCGACAGTATGTTGAGCGAGCTGGTGGATGTGATGCCACTGCACGCCTGTGCGGTACCCATGCGTGAAAATACCCGAGACCTCAGCTCTCAGCTTCTTTACAGCGACGATCTCACTCTGTCGGCCAGGCTGGCTGTAAAAGCTAAGTTAGCTGTGAGCTATCGGGCAGCTCAGCCCGCTATCAATGCCTGTATGGCGTCATTGAATCCGGACGAGCAATCTCGCGAAGAGGAGCGCCCCTTCGACGACGACGATGACTGGCTGGAGGAAGGTCAGTAATGAGTATCATGAGCAGGCTACTCCATGGAGTATGCCTGATCTTGATGCTTGTGAGTCTGTCGGCTTGTGGCGGTGGTTCGGGCGGTGGCGCTAAGCCCCGTAACCCCAAAGGCCTTTCGCTTTTTTAGCGCCACTTATGACAATCGACCCTTAGGATTCATGAGCTGATCTAAAACATCTGTTTGAACTAAGGCTGGGCAAGCGGCTCGGGTTTTCCTATGCTGGGGATTATCTTTGATACCGGATCAACAGGATGATTGTAAATCTTGCACTGGGCGTGGCGACCATGGCTCTTTGTTTAGCACTGCAACTCGCACTCCTCACCCGAGCACTCCTTTACTATGCCAAGCATCAGTCGGAGCTGGATAGAGCTTCATTCCTGACAACCATGACAGTGCTGTCCGGGGTCATGTTTTTACTCATGTTCGGGAACCTTGGCCAAGTGGCTATCTGGGCGATACTGTTTCAGTCCCTGGGTGAATTCAACGAATACCGGGTCGCCTTCTATCACTCGGCGGTGAATTTTTCGACGCTGGGCTATGGCGACATAGTCATGAGCGAACAACGAAAATTGCTGGGGCCCATTCAGGCTATTAACGGTGTCCTCATGGTGGGCATGTCTACCGCCGCGTTTATGACAACACTTCGCGACGCTATAAAGCACAACACCCACGGCTGGGCTGCAAAGCATGCGCCGCACATCCAAAATCTGGTGGATGACGATAAGTAACTCGTTTTAGTCACACAAAGTTCGATGCAGCGCACGCTAAAAATAATTTATGAGGAGCGTAAAAATGTTAACTGAATCCTACGCTATAGGGCCGACAGACCCTGCTGTAAGAGAACTCACCATCGGCGATGCGCTTCGCGAAGTCGCCGCAGAGTGTCCTGATCAAATTGCCTTGATTGCAGGTACGCCGGAACACGAGAGCCGCAGAGATTGGAGTTACGCACAGTTACTCAACGAGGCAGAACTGACCGCCCGTGCATTGCTGGAGAGTTTTGAGCCCGGAGACCGGGTTGCGGTATGGGCCCCCAATATTCCCGAGTGGGTGATCATGGAGTACGGCTGCGCTCTGGCAGGGATAGTGCTTGTGACGGTCAATCCCTCGTATCAATCCGAAGAGTTGGCGTATGTGCTCCGCCAATCCCGAGCGGCAGGCATCTTCCTGCTACCGGAGTTTCGAGGCAATCCTATGCTTCACCACCTCGAAGCCGCTCGAGCAGAGTGTCCGGAACTCGAAAAAGTGGTTCTATTCACTGAGTGGAAAGCATTCCTGGATACTGCCGGCGAGAAAGCACTGCCCGACGTACTTCCCAATGATGCCTGCATGATTCAATACACGTCGGGAACCACCGGTTTTCCCAAAGGGGCCCTCCTCCACCATCGCGGGCTTGTGAACAATGGCTCGCACACACTCACAACGATGGGCGCGCTTAGCGGTCAAACCTACATGGGCATCATGCCGCTGTTTCACACTGCGGGCTGCGTGCTCGCGGTGCTCGGCGCTTTATCGAAACGCTCGACATTGGTGCTAGTGGAAGCTTTCGAGCCTGGATTGGTATTGGAGCTCATGGAGGAGTACCGTGCCGCCGCAATGCTCGGTGTGCCGACTATGCTGATTGCGATGATTGAGCATCCGAGCTTTGCCGAACGCGACCTGTCGGCAGTCAAAGCGCTGTGCTCCGGGGGCTCCACGGTGCCGGCCGACCTTGTAAAGCGTCTGGAAGATACGGTGGGAGCTCCCTTTACCATCGTCTTTGGCCAGACGGAGTGCTCTCCCGTGGCCTGCATGACCCACGCGGATGACAGTATCGAAGACAAAGCCTATACCCTGGGACAAGCCATGCCGGGGGTCGAAGTAAAGATCGTAGATACTGAATCCGGAGCCACTCAGCCTGTGGGCGTACTGGGCGAGTTTTGCACGCGTGGCTATCACGTGATGCACGAGTACTTTGAAAACCCCGAGGCGACGGCAAAGACCATCGACGCCGACGGCTGGCTCCATACGGGTGACCTCTGCTCTATGGATGAGCGGGGTTACTGCAAAATCGAGGGTCGCCTCAAGGATATGATCATTCGGGGTGGCGAGAACATCTATCCCAGGGAGATAGAGGAACTGCTATTCCAGCACCCCAGCGTGGGTGAGGTTGCGGTGGTGGGTTTACCGGACGACCGTCTTGGCGAGGAGATCGGCGTCTTCCTGCGCCCAGCACCCAATGCCACGCTATCCAAGGACACCTTGTTTGCGTACCTGCGAGAACATCTGTCTCCGCAAAAGACGCCGAGACATTGGTTCGAAGTAGAGGCCTATCCGCTTACCGGTTCAGGAAAAATTCAGAAGTTTGAACTACGCAAAAGTTGGGAAAACGGCCACCACCGGGAAATGCCCGCAGGCTAAATACCCAGCGGTCTCGCAGCTACTCTTGGGGGCGCATGGGCCCAAGGCTCTTGCTCGCGCCCTCCGCTATGTTGTCCCCGGAGTCTCTCTCTGCGACGGCTTGCTTGAAACCCACATCAACAGCGCGCTCCCTGAACCACAGCCCTTCGGGTGAATGACGGGCAACGCCGTCAAAGAAGTTTGCAAAACGCTGCGTGTTAGCGAGTCCCATGGCCTCGTAGGCTTGATTAACGACCATCTTGCTCATGAGCAGCTGATTTCGGGGAACACCCTTGATGCGCTCACATAGCTTAGCCACAGCTTCATCTAAATCAGCCTGCGGTACCGCCTGCTGAATCAGCCCCATTTCAGCGGCTTCCTCGCCGGAGATTAAATCTCCCGTGAACAGCATCCGTTTGGCGTTCTCGATTCCAAGACGATAAACCCACATCATGGTGGTAGGAATTCCCCACACGCGCGCCGGGGGGTAGCCAATGCGGGCGTCACTGGCCATAACAATCATGTCGCAGCATAGAGCGATATCGCTCCCGCCAGCCGCAGCTGCCCCATGAATCTTACAAATCGTCGGCTTGCTCGCCCGCCAAAGGGACATGAAGTCTTCGGTGTTGCGAGACATCATCGCGTAGTCCAGGGTCGGGTCCCAGGGCATCTCCTGATTACCGTGCATTTCTCCCGGTGTCTGTGCGTACTCCACGAGATCATAACCACCACAGAAACCTTTACCCGCACCTTGCAGCACAATCACATGCACCTGGTCGTCTCTATCTGCACGCTCCACGGCTGCTCGTAGATCACCCGGTAGCGCGGTATTAATCGCATTCAAGCGGTCAGGCCGATTCAAGGTCAAAGTCGCAACGCGATCATGGGTCTCATAAAGCACGGTAGACATGAGTAACTCTCTCTTTTGCAATCTATTGCGTCAGGAACGATGATACCTTCCCACAATTAATACGGCAGGCTTTGTCCCCTTCCGTCGCCGTTTCAGTAACAGACAGGGACGAAGCCTACACTCCGTCCATTAGCGACTTACCGGAGAATGCATCGATGCTCACAATCCATCACCTCAATAACTCTCGCTCCCAGCGAGTCCTCTGGCTATTGGAAGAACTGGGCGTAGATTATGAGATTCGCAACTATGAACGCGACGGAGAGACTAACCTCGCGCCACCGGAACTTCTCGAAGTCCATCCTTTAGGCAAGTCTCCAGTACTTACGGACGAGGTCAATACGGTTATCGAATCAGGAGCTATCATCGACTACATCGTGCGGCACTATGGCAAGGGCAGATTGGCCCCGGAGCCGGGAACGCCTGCCTACGAAAATTATCTGCAGTGGATGCACTACGCCGAAGGCAGTGCGATGCTGCCCTTGATGCTCAAAATGTACACGGGCCGTCTCCCCGACGGCGGCGAACTGTTACAGCCGCGCATCAATAGCGAGCTGGATAACCATCTGGGCTTCATGGATCGCGCTCTTGAAGATCAGGACTGGTTCGTTGCCAATGAATTCAGCGCAGCTGATATTCAGCTGTCGTTTGTACCGCAAGTAGGTAAGTTACTTTACGGGCTCGACAACTTCCCCAACCTCAATGCGTTTCTGGATCGCATACACGCACGCCCCGCCTATAAGCGCGCTCACGAGCGAGGTGGGCCCTACGCCTATGGCAGCTGATAAACCACGTCATGAGCGCGTTTGACGAAAAGCTATCCGCTCGGGCGGCAGCGCCGGAGCTCCCGATGCTGCGCTTGCAGCGTTGGAGCCGTTTACCGCCTCTCGCCTTTGGACTGCTATGTGCGCTGTTGATTGTAGGGGTGATGTTATCCCCATTGCTGGGGAGATCCTTTAGCAGCAGTCTGTTCAATGATCTTCTGGGGTCCGCCCTCTTTTTCGGAACCAGCCTGGGAATCATTGCGGGGTTTTCGCGTTCGGTTTTTCAAGGTGCAGCGCAGGATCTTCAGCAGCTCAGCGATGTCATCCCCTGGTCGGAGACCGACATCGAGACTGCCAGCATGGCACTATCGCGTTTGCTTCCGTCGCAGGTATGGCGGGTGATGCTGCTGGCCTGCGTGGCTGGCACGGCGCACTCCTATGCATTAGGCACGCACAATTCCGCCCTACTGTTTGCATTACCCCAGTTTCTCGCAACGCTGCTTCTCTGGATTGCCATGTTTGTAACCGTTCCCCCACTCATCATGAACGCGCTCCTGTTTTCATCGCTGGGTCGCATCGCACAGCCTGACTTACTACGCCCGTCGCGACATGCAGCCTTTGGTTCGGCGGCGCTGCGCCCCGCTCTCTTGCTCATCAGTCTTCTGTGCGCCTACGCTCTATTGTATTTGGGCGGGGATAACCCTTTGAAAAGCCCCGTTTTGATCGGAATTGTCGGGGGGCTGGTTCCCCTTGTGGGCATTGTCGCACTGCCCTTGCGAGGTATCCGCAGACGTATTCGCGAGCAACGAGCGGCGACTCTGAGCTCTCTGGATGCGCGCCTTGACGAGATTACTGCCGTCGATATCGCAACAGCGAATGCGAATGCCTTATTCGAACTCGACGCGGTACTGGATATGCGCGAACGCGTCTCCCGAGCTCCCTCCTGGCCCTTCGATGTTGACGCACTAAAACGTATTTTATTGTTTACCGTACTTCCACCTCTGACCTGGGCTGCGGCGGCCATCGTAGAAATGATGATCGACAGCCTCCTATGACAACAGCTCAATA
>NZ_CBFIIF010000040.1:0-20200 GCF_965662665.1 Congregibacter sp.
CCATGTCCGGCAAAATATGCTGGGTCATGTGCTTCTGATAGTAGAGCGCGGCGGGGGCATCGGTGCACAGAGCTTGAGCAACATCCTGCCAGCGCTGCGATTGGCTGGACAATATGTCTTCGCGCCCGGGATGATCCAGCCCTGTTGTCGCCAGATAAGCGGCATAAAACGGCTCATCAATTACCGCGCTGTCACTCCTGTTCTCGAAGGAGCGCATCATTGCGGTACTAATATTTCGCGGTCCCGACCACATCGCTACCCGCCGGACGTCCATAGTTTACGCCTGGCCCCGGGCGTGCGTGCGCCCCTGCCCGTCAATGTAGTCTGCAACATACTGACGATAGGCTGACTGCAGTTGCGTCACCACAGGGCCGCGCTCCCCACTGCCAATCCTTCGTCCATCAACCTCACGCACAGGCGCCAACCCCGCAAAGGTCCCGGTGACAAACGCTTCTTCAGCGTTATAGACGTCAGTGAGTGTGAAATTGCGCTCCTTCACTGTCATACCCTCAGCAGCAGCAATATTCAGCACCTTGCGCCGGGTAATGCCATCGAGACAGTAGTCGCCGGTGCTGGTCCACAGTTCGCCTCGGCGCACGATGAAGAAATGCGTGGAATTACAGGTCGCCACGAAACCATGGGGATCCAGCATCAGCGCTTCATCGCAACCTGCCTTAGCTGCCTGAATGCAGGCCGTCACACAGTTCAATTTGGAGTGCGTATTCAGAGTGGGGTCTTGTACATCGGAATACCCCCGTCGCACGTGGACCGTAAACAGAGTGACGCCGGTTTCTACCGTCTCGGGAAGCGCAGTTTTGTACTCCGGAATAATCACAATGGTCGGCGGCGTAACAGTCATTCGGGGATCTTGATAAGGCGTGGATTTAACACCACGGGACACCATGAGTCTTATGTGCACGCCATCGTGCATGTCATTGGCCGACAGAGCTCCATAGAGTCGACTGCTGAGCAGCTCTCTATCAACGCTGACCTCAAAGTCGAGGGTATGCATACCCTCGTACAGACGATCCAGATGCTGCTCAAGAAACAATATGGTGCCGTCCTCTACGCGCAGACCCTCCCACACTCCATCACCCAGCACAAAACCCGAATCAAATACCGATACCATGGCTTTTTCCCGCGGCAACAACTCCCCGTTGATGTCGATGAGAATGTTCTGATTGCGATCGGCGCCGCTGTATTCGTGAGTGCCTTGCATAGCAAAATCCCTGCTTTCGAAAATGGGTAATGAGCATTGAAAAACGCGTCGCATGCTACCATGCGCGACACGAACGACTGAGCCTTGGGTACCCACCCTTGGTGTATACATTCTGAAGAAAATACAACGCCCGTGACCGAAAAATCCACGCAGCCTAAAGCCGATACGCTTTTCAGCGATCCCCTGCGAGCGCCCGGACCCTTCCGTTTTGACAGCGAAGTTGTGTCTGTCTTTCCGGACATGATCCGTCGATCGGTTCCCGGTTATGAGACGGTGATTGCCATGTCCGGGCTGTTGGCCGGACGCTTTGCAAGACCCGAGAGCGTTGTCTACGACCTGGGATGTTCTCTGGGTGCAAGCACTCTGTCGATGCGTCAGCATATTGATGTCCCAGACTGCAAAATCATAGGTATTGATAATTCATCCGCCATGATCGCGCGCTGTCAGGACCTGATTGCGCTGGACACACAAAGCGTGGAGGTCGAGTTGCGGGAAGAGGACCTCCTTCAGAGCAACATTGAAAACGCGTCGATGGTTGTTCTTAACTACACGCTGCAGTTTGTTCCCATGGAGGAGCGTCCTGCCCTCCTGGCTCGCATCGCTGACGCGCTGCTGCCCGGCGGCATTCTGGTGCTATCCGAAAAAGTCGTATTCCCCGATGCGTCGCTCAATCAACTAAACATCGATCTTCATCATGATTTTAAGCGTGCCCACGGCTACAGCGATTTAGAGATTGCCGGCAAGCGGGACTCTATTGAAAACGTTCTGGTACCGGAATCCATAGAACAGCATCGCCAGCGACTGGCGGATGCGGGCTTTAGTTCCAGCGACGTATGGTTTCAGTGCTTTAACTTCGCCTCAATCATCGCCCTCAAATGATCGACATCCAAAGTCTTCAGAAGCGCTGGGCGGATGGACCTTTGGAGCCCTGGGCTAAGCTCCTGACCGAGCAAGTAGCAGCTGGTCTCTCTGTGTTGCGTCACGGCGATATTCCGCGATGGCAGGCAGCTTTAGAATCTTTGCCGGAGATTCACGTCGACAACGCTTCACTAGATGCTGCAAGCGTGACTGTGAGCGCCCAGGATTCTATGAGCGAAACCACGAGGGAAAAGCTGGAATCAGCCTTGCGCGGACTCTGTCCCTGGCGAAAAGGCCCCTACGACTTATTTGGACTTGCCATAGACACGGAGTGGCACTCCGATTGGAAGTGGGATCGACTCACTCCGCATATAGCGCCTTTAGATAATCGTCGGGTGCTGGATGTTGGCTGCGGCAATGGCTATCACTGTTGGCGCATGCGGGGCGCCGGAGCGAACGAAGTAATAGGGATCGACCCGTCACCCCTGTTTGTCATTCAATTTGCCGCTTTGCAGCGTTACCTGCAGGACCCGGCAGTGGCCGTCCTTCCCATGGGCATCGAAAAACTACCGCCGAAGTTACACGCCTTTGACACCGCGTTTTCTATGGGTGTGCTCTATCACCGACGCTCGCCGATGGAGCACCTGATGACCCTTCGGGACAGCCTGCGCAGCGGTGGAGAATTGGTTTTAGAAACTCTGGTCATCGAGGGCGACGAGAGAC
Source organism: Congregibacter sp. (assembly GCF_965662665.1). NCBI lineage: Bacteria > Pseudomonadati > Pseudomonadota > Gammaproteobacteria > Cellvibrionales > Halieaceae > Congregibacter > Congregibacter sp. Next base: position 2,801 of record NZ_CBFIIF010000040.1, read on the forward strand.
AGTGCCTGGTACCCCAGGGACGCTACGCTCGCATGGGTAATGTGTGGTTCATCCCCAGCTCCGCCATGCTGGTGCTGTGGCTCGCAAAGCTGGGTTGGAAGAACCCCCGGGTCGTTGATGAATCGGTCACCACGACAGATGAACAGCGCTCTACCGATTGGATGAGTTATCAATCTCTGGCGAATTTTCTGGACCCGAATGATCCGACATTGACGCTCGAAGGTTATCCAGCACCGCGAAGAGCTGTGGTGATAGCTGAGGCTCCTTAAACGACTTGTAACTACTTACAAACAGTTACAAAACCTCACAACTAAATACAGCTAAGTTGTTCGATTCATCAGCGTACTTCCAGCATCGCTTGAATACGTGATCAGCAGTACTCCGAATACAAAGCTAGTTATGATCAATCAGTGCAAGGACTTCCCTCGCCGATGATCCTCAAACACCGTTTCAAACACATCCCGGAAGTTACGCGCGAAGTGCACGTTAATGCCTTCACTGAGATAATCCGGTAGCTCCTCGAAATCTCGACGATTGGCGTGTGGCAAGATCAACTCCATGATCTTGGCGCGCCTTGCGGCAATCACCTTCTCGCGGATACCGCCCACCGGAAGCACCTGACCAGTAAGTGTCAGTTCTCCCGTCATGGCCAAAGGCCGACGAATTCGCTCCTTGCGAGCTAAGGAAACAAGCGCCGTGGCAATAGTGATCCCCGCGCTTGGTCCGTCTTTGGGCGTGGCACCCTCGGGTACGTGCAGATGCACCATGCTGGTATCAAAAAAGTCCGGATCGCAGCGGTAATCCTTCAGGTGAGAAATCACAAAGCTGTAGGCAATGTCTGCCGACTCTCGCATGACATCACCGAGACGCCCCGTGAGCTTGAACCCGCGGTTTAAGGTATGAATGCGCGAGGACTCAATAGGTAGTGTCGCGCCACCCATAGCTGTCCAGGCTAGGCCCGTGGCCACGCCAATCCCGCGTTGCGGCTTTTCGGGCTGAAACAACGGCTTGCCCAGCAGGTCGTCGATATCCCGCTTGCCTATGCGGCGCTTCTCAACCACCTCAGCTTGAGACTTTCGCCTGCCCGTACCGCGGCCCTTCACAAAACCCACAATAGATTTACGCATGATTCGCGAAAGTTGTTTTTCCAGATTTCGAACGCCCGCCTCGCGACAGTAGGACTCAATCACATACTTAAGTGCCGGGTCGTTGATCTTGAGTTGCTCTTCTTTGAGGCCATGACGCTCAAGCTGCTTGGGCCACAGATGATTTCGGGCGATGGCGAGTTTTTCTTCGGCCACGTATCCCGACAGACGCAATGTTTCCATGCGATCAAGTAGCGGGCCCGGAATCGTATCCAGCTGATTAGCAGTGCAAACAAATAGCACTTTGGAAAGATCGACTCTTAAATCGAGATAGTGGTCGAGAAACTCACTGTTCTGCTCAGGGTCCAAAACTTCTAAAAGCGCCGAAGCAGGATCGCCTCTAAATGAAGCGCCAATTTTGTCGATCTCGTCGAGCATGATAACTGGATTGGCGACTTTGACTTCTTTTAGCGCCTGCACAAACTTACCGGGCATGGCGCCCACATAAGTGCGGCGGTGACCTTTAATTTCTGCCTCGTCTCGCATCCCCCCCAGACTGAAACGATAAAACTCCCGGCCCAGAGCATCTGCTACGGAACGCCCGATACTCGTCTTACCGACTCCGGGCGGCCCCACCAGTAACAAAATGGAACCGGCGATTTCACCTTTGAATGAGCCGACTGCCAGAAACTCCAGAATGCGATCCTTTACATCCTCCAAGCCGTCGTGATCCCGATCGAGCACCCCTGCGGCGTGTTTGAGATCCAGGTTGTCTTCGGACGTAAGTCCCCAGGGCACCTGTGTCGCCCAGTCGAGGTAGTTTCGCGTCACCCCGTATTCGGGTGATCCAGGTTCCAGCACCGAGAGTTTCTGCAGTTCGTCATCGATACGCTCACGAACAGCATCTGGCAGTATCAATGACTCCAGACGCGCCTCAAAACGTTCCGCGTCCGAGGTGCGATCGTCTTTAGAGATACCCAGCTCTTTCTGGATAACCTTCATCTGTTCCCGAAGAAAGAACTCGCGCTGTTGGTCCGTGACCTTCTCGTTGACCTGCTCGGTAATCTTGCCCCGCAGTTGAGCGACTTCACGCTCCTTGCTCAATAGGGTAAGTACCTTCTGCATGCGTGACTGAAGCGGCAGAGTCTCAAGAATTTCCTGGAGCTGATCGCCGTTCGCCGTTGTCAGCGCAGCGGAAAAATCCGCCAACAAGCCAGGTTGGTTGGGATTGAAGTTGGCGATGTAGTGACGCAGCTCCTCACTGTAAAGCGGATTCAGAGGAAGCAGCTCCTTTACAGCCTGGAGCACCGCCATGGCATAAGCCTTAACGTCATCGCTCTCGCGATCACCCTGACTTCGTGGATATTCCACCTGCACCCGGTACGGTGCTTTGTCGCTGAGCCAACGTACGATCCGGAATCTACGCACACCCTGCGCCAAGAATTGGCCGGGATTCTCGTTAATTACGGGCGGGCGATGCAGACGCACCACACAGCCCATCTCAGGAAAGTGTCGCGGCTCGGGCTCCCCGCCGCTGAGTTGGCTAGGGTCGACGTAGGCGAGGCCCACAACGCCATTGGACTGATCCATCACCGCTTTGATGGTGCCGCCCCATTCCTCGGGATCCATGCCCACGGGCTGCACCTGCCCCGGAAAGAAGGGCCTCTGCGGGACAGGAATTAGGTATAGCGAATCAGGCAGTACATCGTCGGCCACCGCCGGTGTCCCGGACTTAAGGACAGCCTCATCGTTGACGATCTCTGCGCTCAGGTCCAAGCCTGGCGATGCCCGATCATCTGTTTTGTCGTCTTGCATAAGAAATCCTCTGCTTAGACAAAATAGATGGGGGTCACGGCGCCGATTTCAACCAGCCTGCGAATGTGGCCGCGAGCGAGGCTTGGCGTGGATGCGTTCGAGCGAACGAGTCACCCAAATCTTTTCTCGGGAGCCGGACGTGTCCGCGCCTAGCCGATTGTTGAAGCTATTAGTCGTCGCTGCTACGAGGTTTCGCGGGTGACGAGGGCATAGGAAAGGAGGTCACGTTGGTGTTTTCGCCAGGCTTCACGTCGGAAATCTTGGCGACACCCTCTTTGGCCACTTCATCAATGCGGATGACCGAGTGCAGGGGGATGTAACTGCGCTGAACGCCGCTGAATTCGGTTTTGAGCTTTTCTTCGGCGGGATCTACAAGGATCTGCGAGCGCTCTCCAAAGAGCAGTTCTTCAACTTCTATGAAGCCCCACATATCGCTTTGGTAGATCTGACGCGCAAAGATCTCTACGACCTGATTGCCGTTCTGAAAAATAACTTTGTACACAGGACTGCTGGGCATAGCGATTCCGTTTACTCACTTAGGCTGTCCGAACGACCTTCTGGTGCGTCGGATTGCCGCGTTTTAGCGGGCGCGAGAGTCTACCTATCCTGCAGCGGGAATACCAGCGAATTTGCTGGGCAGAGGCCCAAAGCGGCGCTATACTCCGCGGCCCTTTTAGAGAGGGTCTCACTGTGCACAACAGCTGCACAGGAGTGCCAACAAGGTCAGGAGCGGTGAGCAAAAAAGTCTACGTCAAAACCCACGGATGCCAGATGAACGAGTACGACTCTGCGCGCATGCAGGATCTGCTCGTAGACAGTCATGGACTCGTGCCAACGGACCGCGAAGACGACGCCGATGTCATCCTGTTGAATACCTGCTCTATCCGCGAAAAGGCTCAGGAAAAGGTTTTTCATCAGCTGGGTCGCTGGAAGAACCTCAAGCAGAAAAACCCCGAGCTCATTATTGGGGTGGGCGGCTGTGTTGCCAGCCAGGAAGGAGCAGACATCGGTAAGCGTGCTCCTTACGTTGACCTGGTATTCGGCCCCCAGACTTTGCACCGCCTGCCAGAAATGCTCGACGAGCGCCGGGGCAGTGGCAATCTGGTTGTGGACATCACCTTCCCCGAGATTGAAAAATTTGATCGTCTTCCCGAACCCAGCGTCGAAGGCCCATCGGCATTTGTTTCAATAATGGAAGGCTGCAGCAAATACTGCAGCTTCTGCGTCGTCCCGTACACCCGGGGGGAAGAGGTTTCCCGGCCTCTGGATGATGTAATTGCCGAAGTCGCCAGCCTCGCGAATCGCGGCGTTCGAGAAGTCAATCTTCTTGGACAAAACGTTAACGCCTACCGCGGTGAAAGCCACGAAGGCGACATCGTCGATTTTGCAGAACTTCTGCATTTTGTAGCTGCCATCCCCGGAATCGATCGAATTCGTTACACCACATCACATCCGGTGGAGTTTTCCGAGGCACTCATTCAAGCCTACGCAGAGATCCCCGAACTTGTGGACCACCTTCATCTACCTGTGCAGGCGGGCTCTGATCGAGTACTGGCCAACATGAAGCGTGGCCACACGGTGCTTGAGTACAAATCCAAGATTCGCAAGCTCCGCGCTATTCGACCCAACATCAGCCTGTCTTCAGACTTCATTATTGGCTTTCCCGGTGAGACCGAGGCCGATTTTGCAGCAACTATGAAGCTAATAGACGACATTGGCTTTGATATGTCCTTTAGTTTCATTTATAGCGCCCGGCCAGGAACGCCCGCTTCGGACCTCAACGACGACACGGACGAAGAAACCAAAAAGTCACGGCTGCACATTCTCCAGGCAAGGATCAACCAACAGGCTCAGGCGATCAGCCGGCACATGGTCGGAACCCGTCAGCGTATCTTGATCACAGGGCCTTCTCGTAAAGATCCAGGGCAATTACAGGGCCGCACGGAGAACAACCGAGTGGTCAATTTCAGTGCGGACGATCACAGCCTCATTGGGCAATTTGCCGACGTAACCATTGGCGAAGCCCTGCCCAACTCTCTTCGCGGTGAGTTGATACCGGGAACCGCGGGTTGACTGTGGCGAATTCGTGACTATTCTTGCAGTTCACAGTACATGGCTAGCGCCACCAACAACAATTTGACCTCAGAACCTCCCAGTCCGGGGGGGCAGACTCTTGGTCTGACCCTCGAACCTGACGATGCACGACATCTTGCGGCCCTGTGCGGGCAGTTTGACGCGCACCTGCGTCAAATCGAAGAACGTCTTCAGGTAAAGATAAAGTCTCGCGGCAACCGCTTCTCTATAGAAGGGGATGCAGAAGCCGTCGCCACCACCAGCGCCTTGCTGGAGCATCTGTACGCAGAAGTTTGTCAGGGCATCGCCGTGACGCCAGAGTCTTTGCATCTGCAGCTACAGCATGCGGGGGCGGAAACAGCAGCGGACGGCAGCACGGCGCAGTTACAGGTAATCCGCACTCGTAAGGGCTCGATTAAGCCGCGCGGACGCAATCAGCAGACCTACGTACGCTCTATTCAAAACAACGATATTAACTTCGGCGTGGGTCCCGCCGGTACCGGAAAGACCTATCTTGCCGTGGCCTGCGCGGTCGAGGCATTACTCGAAGAGCAGGTTCGCCGTATCCTTCTGGTTCGTCCCGCCGTGGAAGCAGGCGAAAAGCTCGGCTATCTGCCGGGAGATCTGAGTCAAAAGGTAGACCCGTATCTGCGTCCCCTTTATGACGCGCTCTACGAGATGCTGGGTTTCGAAACCGTCAGTAAATACATCGAGCGCAGCATCATCGAGGTTGCTCCTCTTGCATTTATGCGCGGACGAACACTCAATCACTCGTTCATTATTCTGGACGAGGCCCAGAACACGACCCGGGAACAGATGAAAATGTTCCTCACCCGTATTGGCTTTGGCTCTACCGCCGTCATTACCGGTGACGCAACACAGATCGATCTGCCTCGAGGAACTCAATCTGGACTCACCCATGCGGCGAATATTCTCGAAGATGTTCCCGGCATAGGTTTTACCTGGTTTGCCAACAGAGATGTTGTCCGCCACCCCTTGGTACAGCGAATCGTTGCTGCCTACGAAAGTCATGACGCGAATACGACAAGTCTGGAGAAGAGTAAACCCTGATGCTCACCCTCGACGTATTTCGGGAAACTGTCGAGAAATCTCCGGATGATCAGACCCTCCTACGCGCGGCGGAATGCGCTTTAGCGCTTAGCGATACAAACCCCAACAAGAGCTGGGAAGCGGGTCTACGCATTGTTGATGTTCCCGAAATGCAGCAACTCAATGCCCAATATCGCGGCAAGGATCGACCCACCAATGTGTTGTCTTTTCCGGCTGAATTACCTGAGGATGTCACCCTCGACCTGCTGGGAGATATCGTCATTTGCGCTCCGGTCGTACAGGAAGAGGCCGCAAGCCAGGGTAAACCCCTTGCCGCACACTGGGATCACATGCTGATTCACGGTGTGCTGCATCTACTAGGTTTTGACCACGAATCTGACGCTGAGGCGACACACATGGAATCCCTGGAAACTCAGGCGCTGGCAACTTTAGGCTGGCCCTGTCCTTACCATGCCGACAGTTTGAGTACGGCAGAGGGAGCGGCCTGATGACCGATGACCGTAACGGCAACGAAGAAAAGTCTCTTCTTGGTCGCATAGCCCAGGCTTTTTCTTCGGAGCCTCGCAGTCGCGAGGATCTTCAGGAGATTCTGCAGCTGGCGATGGAGAACGACATCATCGAGGAGGACTCTCTGTCCATTATCGATGGTGCCATGCAGGTCAGTGGCATGCAGGCACGGGACATTATGGTGCCACGCCCACAGATGGTGGTAATCAAGGCGGACAGTACGCTTGCCGAAATACTGCCGCATATCTCCCTCAGCAAACACTCCCGCTACCCTGTGATCGGTGAAAGTCCGGACGATATTTTGGGCATCCTTCTGGTCAAGGACTTGCTCCCGCAGATTCTCTCCGATGATCGCGAAAGCTTTGACGTTCGCCAGCTGCTGCGTCAAACCGTGGTGGTTCCCGAGAGCAAACGTCTGAACGTGTTGCTGCGAGAGTTTCGCGAGAATCGCAACCACATGGCCATCGTCATCGACGAGTACGGCGGCGTCGCGGGTCTTGTAACCATCGAAGATGTGTTGGAAGAAATCGTTGGCGAGATCGAAGACGAAACGGACGAAGAAGAAGATCAGTTTATTCGTCGCATCGCCGACGACGATTTCTTTGTGCGTGCACTGACACCCATCGAGGACTTCAATGCCTACTTCGAAGTGGCTTTTAGCGACGACGAATTCGACACCATCGGTGGACTGGTGATGCACGCCTTTGGACACATGCCCACGCGTAATGAAATCACGCATATCGAGGGCTTTGAGTTCAAGGTTATCAATGCTGATCAACGAAAGATTCACAGTCTGCGTCTCCGTCCACCCGGCGCGGAATGAGCGACGCTCCTAGCGCTCCCGGCACCACCCCCAAAAGCGCCCTGCCTCGCTGGCAGGTATTGCTTCTGGCTCCTCTCGCCGGCGCTCTCATCACGCTTTCTCTGGCGCCCTTCGATCTCTGGCCCATGGCGGTTATGGGCTGTGCGATCTACGCCTACCTGCTTGCGAGCTGCACCCCGGGACAAGCCCTATGGCGCGGCTGGCTCTTTGGTTTTGGTTTGTTCGGCTCTGGCGCCTCCTGGGTCTACGTCAGCATTCATGTCTACGGCAATGCGGGCGTTTTCCTCGCCGGCTTTTTGACACTCGTCTTTTGTGCGGGGCTGGGCCTGCTCCATGCGCTTCAGGCGTGGCTGTACACCCGCGTAGTGAGGCCACTCCCAGGTGGCATGCTGCTGGGGTTTGCCGCATTCTGGGTGCTCGGAGAGTGGCTGCGCAGCTGGCTGCTGACGGGTTTCCCCTGGCTGTACCTCGGTTACGCCCATGTCGACACCTGGCTTGCAGGGTGGGCACCGATAACCGGCGTTTACGGTCTGTCTTTTGCCGTGGCCTTTACCGCAAGCTGCGCTTTCTTAACCTGGAGAAGCCCCCAACCGGCGACAGTACTGAGCTATGGCGGACTTCTCGCGACGATGTGGGGTGGCGGCTTGATGCTCAAACCCATCGAGTGGGTGGCTCCCGCCAGCGAGGAAGCTCTGAGCGTCGCTATCTACCAGCCCAATATCCCGCTGGAGCAAAAATGGGACCGCAGTCGCTACCAGAGCATTCTCAGCCAGTATGAACGCGCCGTCCGCCCCATGTTCACGCAGGACCTGGTGCTATGGCCTGAATCCGCCATTCCTCGCGTCGCCGATCGCGCGGGAGACTTTCTGGATCCCATTGCCCGCCGCGCTAGCCTGAGCGACACCGTGCTCATTACCGGCATCCCCACCCGAGATGAAGGCCGCTACTTCAACAGCATCATCGCTCTGGGACAGGGCAAAGGGCAGTACGACAAGCAACGACTGGTACCTTTTGGAGAATATGTACCCCTGGAGGAACAACTCCGGGGGCTTATCGACTTCTTTGATCTGCCGATGTCCAACTTCAGCCGGGGCTCGAGCAAGCAAGGCCCTCTGCAAGCGGGTAATCACCGCGTCGGACCCCTCATATGCTACGAAATCGTCTATCCGGAATTAGTCGCTCGGAGCGCACAGCAAGCAGAGCTATTGATTACCATCAGCAATGACAGCTGGTTTGGTGCGTCCATTGGCCCGCTGCAACACTTACAAATGGCGCAAATGCGCGCGCTGGAGAACGGACGCTACCTCCTTCGCGGCACCAACAATGGTGTATCAGCAATCATTGATCACCGCGGCCACATCGTCTCGCGCACCGAACAGTTCAAGGAAAGCACCCTCACGGGGAGCGTTCAGGTCATGCTCGGCAACACACCGTTCACCAGCTTTGGCTCCCTGCCCTTGCTCATTGCCCTTGGACTGCTTCTGGGCAGTATGGGGCTCATGTACCGAATCCTTTGGCGAGACGTCGATAACGACGACTAAGGCTTCGCCGGAAAACGGGTTTACTGCTACCATGCGCCCTCGAAAAAATGCACCCAGCAGAGCCCATGGAACATTACTACGACCCCCAAAATCTCGAGCGTGACGCGCAAACGTTCTGGAGTAAAAACCGCAGCTTTGCAGCCAAAGACACTCTGGAAGGGGAGAAGTTTTACTGTCTGTCGATGTTCCCCTACCCCAGCGGCAAGCTGCACATGGGACATGTTCGCAACTACTCCATCTCGGATGCCATAGCGCGCTACCAACGCATGCTGGGCAAGAATGTCCTTCATCCCATGGGCTGGGACGCCTTTGGGCTACCTGCCGAAAACGCCGCCATTGCAAACAAAACCGCACCGGCAAAGTGGACGCATAGCAACATCGGCCACATGCGCGAGCAGCTCAAAGCACTGGGTTTTAGCTTTGACTGGGAGCGGGAGCTAGCCACCTGCACACCCGAGTACTACCGCTGGGAGCAATGGTTTTTTACCCGACTGTACGAGAAAGGCCTCGTGTACAAGAAAATGGCGACCGTGAACTGGGATCCCGTGGATCAAACGGTCCTCGCCAACGAACAGGTCATTGATGGCAGAGGCTGGCGTTCGGGCGAGCTCATCGAGCGTCGGGAAATCCCCCAGTGGTTTATCCGTATTACCAGCTACGCCGAAGAACTCCTCAACGACCTGGACAAACTCGAAGGCTGGCCCGAGGCGGTGCGTACCATGCAACGCAACTGGATTGGTAAGAGTCGCGGCGCTGAGCTGGCTTTTGGCCTTGAGGAGGCTATTGCCGGACAGGACCGTATCGAGGTCTATACCACACGCCCCGACACCCTCTTTGGCGTCACCTATGTCAGCCTTGCTGCGGAGCATCCCATCACCCTTGCCCTCGCCGCAGATAACCCTGCGCTGCAGGAGTTTGTTGAGCAATGCAAAAAAGCCTCTGTCGCTGAAGCCGACATGGCGCAGGCTGAAAAACTCGGCATGGACACCGGGCTCCGGGCAGTTCATCCACTTACCGGCGAACAAGTGCCCGTATGGGTAGCGAACTACGTCCTTATGGATTACGGCTCGGGTGCGGTTATGGCTGTTCCCGCGCACGATGAGCGTGACTACGAATTTGCCAGCAAATATGACCTGCCCATAAAAACCGTGATTTGCGATGCCGAGGGACAAGCCGCTGATGTGAGCGAGAACGCCTATACAGATAAAGGCGCACTCACAGCATCCGGTGACTTTGACGGGCTGGGATTTGATGAGGCTTTTGAGCGCATCGCCGCGCGACTCGAAGAATTAGGCGCTGGCAAAATCACGACCCAATACCGTCTGCGCGATTGGGGCGTCTCCCGACAACGCTACTGGGGCACACCCATACCCATGCTCAATCTTGCCGATGGCGGTGAGATACCTATCCCCGCTGACCGCCTGCCTTCGCTGCTGCCCGAAGATGTGGTCATGGATGGTGTCGCGTCTCCAATCAAAGCGGATCCCGAGTGGCGCAAGTTTGACCTTGATGGCCAGGCCTGCGAGCGAGAGACCGACACCTTTGACACCTTTGTGCAGTCATCCTGGTACTACGCACGGTTTACCTGCCCGGAATTTGCCGAGGGCATGCTCGATAAAGAGCGAGCGGATTATTGGTTACCGGTAGATCAATACGTAGGGGGTGTTGAGCACGCGATTCTGCACCTGCTTTACGCGCGCTTTTTTCATAAGCTCATGCGCGACGAGGGCCTACTCAGTTCTGACGAGCCGTTCACCCGTCTCCTGACGCAAGGCATGGTGCTTAAAGACGGCGCCAAGATGTCCAAGTCCAAAGGCAATACGGTAGATCCGCAGTCGCTCATCGATAGCCATGGTGCAGACACCGTGCGACTGTTTAGCCTGTTTGCCGCCCCACCGGATCAGTCTCTCGAGTGGTCCGAGGATGGCGTTGAAGGCGCTCACCGCTTTGTTAAGCGTCTATGGCGGCTCGTTCACGAACATACCGATCTCGGCCCCGCTCCTGCCTTGGAGAGCGATGCTCTCGAGGGAAATGAGCGCGATGCCCGGCGCAAAGTGCATGAAACCATTGCCAAAGTCAGTGATGACATGGGTCGACGTCAGACCTTCAACACTGCCATCGCGGCGATCATGGAGCTGTGTAATGAACTGGGGCGCCTATCCCCGGACAGTGCTCAATCGCGCGCCGTGCTGCAGGAAGGCCTGGACGCCGTAGTGCGCATGCTTGTTCCTATCGTGCCGCACATTTGCCACCACCTTTGGGGGCTTCTGGGGGGTGATGGCGATATCTCCTATGCAGCCTGGCCCACGGTGGACGAGACCGCATTGTTCCGGGATAGCATCGAAGTCGTGGTTCAGGTCAACGGTAAAGTTCGCGCTCGTATGGAAGTGCCTGCAGACGCGGACAAAGCCGCCTTGGAAGCGGCCGCGCTGGTCGAGCCTAACGCCCAGCGTTTTATAGAAGGTAAGACCGTGCGCAAGGTCATAGTGGTACCGGGCAAGCTTGTGAACATCGTGGTCGGTTAGACTAAGCCCTATGCTCATGTCCCACAGCACTGTAAAAATGAAACCCGGAGTCGCAGGCTTTTCGATGATCCTGTTGCTGTGCCTGGGCATCACTGCCTGCGGTTTTCAGTTGCGGGGTACCGGGGGTGGCTCAGCGTTGCCGGCTGAGTGGACCCGCATGTATCTGGCCTCCAATGACCCCAACGGTGAGCTCACTCGGATTGTTAAATCCACCTTTAGTGCCAGTGGAATTATCTGGGTACCTCGCGAGGAGGCACAGCATATTCTTCGTCTGGGGCCCGAGAGATTTAGTCAGCGCAATCTTTCGGTGAATGCGCAGGCCCGCGCCGCCGAGTTCGATTTGGTAATGAGCACCGAATTTATAGTTTTTGGCAGCGATCGCGAACAGGTCATGGAGCGCACCAGCGCCTCGGTCAATAAGCAAATGGAAAACGACCCCCAGAATGTTGTGGGCAAGGCTGAGGAGGTTCGGGTGTTACAGGGAGAGCTGCGCCGGGAGCTGGCGACGCAAATTTTGCGCAGGATTAGTTTTTTCGCTGCGAACGTCGAGTAACAACGTCCATGCGCATCTACCCCGAGAAGCTTGCCCAGGATCTCGATCGCAGCCTCCACCGCGTGTACCTCATCAGTGGTGACGAAACGCTTTTGGTGCAGGAGTGCGCTGACCAGGTCCGCGCCGCCGCGCGCCGCGCTGGCTGCCATGAGCGACATGTTATCGACAGCAGCGATCGTAGTTTTACCTGGCAGGACCTAAACCAGGACTCGAGCAGCATGTCCTTGTTTGCCGAGCAGCGTCTCATCGAATTGCGCATTCCTAACGGCAAGCCCGGCACGGAGGGCAGCAAAGCTCTTCAGGAATACCTCGCCCACGCGTCCGAGAGCGACACACTGCTGATCGTCGCAGGCAAAATCGACAAAGCCAGCACAAATAGCAAATGGTACAAGGCCATCGATCAGGCGGGCGCTACCATCCAGCTCTGGCCTGTGAGTGCAGATGAGCTCCCGCGCTGGCTTGAACGTCGCGCCCGAGGCATCAACTTATCCATCGATCGCGATGGTCTGGCCCTGCTCGCCGAGCGAGTCGAAGGCAACTTGCTGGCCGCCGTACAGGAACTTGAAAAACTCCGCCTCCTTGCGGGCGACAGTACCGTGACAGCCAGGCAAGTTGCAGACGCCGTCGCCAACAGCGCCCGCTTTGATACCTTTGCGCTTATCGATGTAGCACTGGCCGGACGCGCGGAGGACAGTTTGCGTATGCTTCACGGGTTGCGCTCAGAAGGCACCCAGCCGCCCGCATTGCTCTGGGGACTGGTCAGAGAACTACGCTTGTTACGCGCTCTTTTACAGGCTGTAGCAGCCGGGCGTCAGCCCATGCAGGCAATCAACGAGGCCCGCGTCTGGAAAAGCCGGCAATCGGTGATTCAGGCCGCCATGCGCAGGCACTCAGTTGGCAGCTGTGAGGAGCTGCTGTCTTTGGCAGCTCACGTTGACGGCTGCATCAAGGGTTACGCTCAGGGCGATCCCTGGGAGCAAACAGAGTGGCTGATCACGGGTCTTGCACGCGATGGCAAGCCGACACTCTCGCGATCAGCATAAGGTGACAGGTCTCTCCACACAGACTGCCCCCATCATCGGCGCCTGTAACTGTGGTGCGGTTCAGTTTGAGATTAGTGCCGACGTGTCAGATGTCTATATATGTCACTGCTCTATTTGCCGACGCTCCACGGGCAGTAATGGGATCGCCGTCGTAGTTGTGGATAACGAGGCTTTTCGCTGGACTGCAGGAGAAGACAGTATCTCCACCTGGCGAAAACCGGATGTCGACTGGCAAACGTGGTTCTGTCGCCAATGCGGGTCTCGCCTGCCAGGCGCTAACGATGCCGAACGCACCTTTGTCCCCGCAGGCCTCCTCCTTGAAGGCAGCGGGTCTCTCGCAGTAAAGCACCACATTTTTGTGGACTCGAAGGCTGACTGGGATGAGATCGGCGATAAAGGCTGCCAGCACCCCGGGGCCTTTGGCAGCTAGACAGACGCAATAGCGACCTTCGCGAAGCACCGGCAGTAACATGTCTTAATAGGCGACAGGTCAAAAGTATTTACTTGCAGGATGCTCCCTTTAAGACTACTGTTTTTATATACAGTACTTTTGGAGAGCAGCGATGTATCAGGATTCAGGCAATACTTTACCCGGCAACCCGCACGACAACCCACTCAGTAATTCTGTACATCAGCTGTCCGGGCGCCTAGCTGCAAAGAAAATCCCTGAGAGCCTGCACAGCGTCATAAGCCGCCGTGATACCTGGCTCGGCTATAGTGATTTTGCCAGTTCGCCGCTCATTGATAATGCCCAGGACAAACAGCATAGCGCCGATAGCGCCGCGAACAGCGACCTTCACTACCATCAACGTATCCCTACCGGTTTTGGTGCACTGGATGCTCGTCTGTGTGAGCAGGGCTGGCCCCTGGGCACCTGCATAGAAGTCATGAGTGACGCCTCGGGCATGGGGGCCATGGGTTTATTTCTGCCGGCCATGGAAGTTCTCAGTCGGCAAGAGCGCTGGCAGGCATTCGTCGCACCCCCCTATACGCCTTACGCCCCCCTCCTTGCAGCTCGAGGAGTAGACACCCAGAAAGTACTCCTGGTTCACCCCCGAGAGCGTGAAGAACTGCTCTGGAGCACCGAACAAGCTTTGCGCAGCGGCACCTGCAGCGTAGTTTTCAGCTGGCTGGGAAATGGCGAGTATCGCTATGCTGAGCTGCGAAGACTCCAGCTGGCAGCGGCACGCGGCAATACCTTAGCCGTGTTATTCCGGTCTCAGGACGCCGCACATCAACATGCCCCGACAGCGTTGCGCTTACAGATGAATGCTTACCGGCAGGTGCATATCCTCAAACAGCGCAGTGGCATGCAGGGCATCGATGTCTATTTACCCCCTGAGGATGATATTCCGCACCAGCCTCAACTTTGGGAGTTGCCGAAAGACGCAGTATCTCCAGAGAGTCGTGTCGCCTCTTAGCCTAATCTGCTACTTGCTACCTGCTACCTGCTACCTGCTACCTGGAATCTGGCATCTGGCATCTGCAACAACAGCAAACCAGTAAGCCTGGAGTTTATCCGCCTATTCCTGTCATGAGTGCTCTGCCCTAAAATGCGGGCACTTAATGACCTTCGTTTTTCTGAACAGGAATAGCCACCATGCAAGATTTCCCTCACCACTATCAGGTTAGTGGCAGCGCTACAGCTGACAGCCCCGTTGTACTTACCGCCGAAAACGTCTCAGAAATTGTCACTGCGCCACCCGCAGAGTTTGGGGGGCCAGGCGACAAGTGGTCACCAGAGTCATTACTCGTCGCAGCCGTAGCGGACTGCTTTATTTTGTCATTTCGGGCCATCGCCCGAGCATCGAAACTGGAGTGGAGCGATCTTCAGTGTCAGGCATCAGGCACCCTGGACCGCGTAGAGAGAGTCACACGATTCACTGGGATCAACGTAGAAGCTACGCTAGTCGTGCCCGCCGGAACAGATGTCGAAAAAGCTGAAAAACTCCTACACAAAGCCGAACAAAGTTGCCTGATCACAAATTCACTCATAGCGGACAGCATGCTGAGCACAAACATTACGGTGGACGACTAGAACTTTCATGGATCAATGGTTAACGGAGTACGGCGTCACTATAGGTGTCGGAGGACTGATTCTATTCATGGTGTTTATCGTCTGGGATCTCGCCAAGCGCAGTAATGCCGGCGTGTTTGGCACAATGATCCTCTATCTTGCGCTCGCTCTGGGCGTTCTAGGCTTTGTGATCAAGATTGCCATCAGCTACCTGTTAGAGCGGGGCATGAATTAAAACGCAGTCTTTTCGCTGAACGGGTATCGCTATACAGCAGAAAATTAAGTACTGTATAAATATACAGTACTTAGAATTTCAGCATGCAACTCTGGTTATGCCTGCGCCTTAGCGAGCTGGCTGTTCAATGCCTTCCTCAGCGGCGCCCCCAAGCCCTGGCAGTCGTCGATCGACAGCGTATCTATGCCGTCAACGCAACGGCCAGTCTGCTGGGTCTGGAGCCCGGTATGGATCCGGTAGCCGCCAGAAGCCTCGCAGGAGATAGCCCTCTACAGCTTTTGCCCCGAGATCCCAATGCCGAGGCTCAGGCTCTTGAAAGCCTTTGTTGCTGGGCCTATGGCATCACCCCACATCTCTACCCATTTAGGGGAGACTGCCTGATGCTTGAGATTGGCGGCTCCCTCCGGCTTTTTGGGGGCAGCGACGCCATTATTCGTCACGCCCGACAAGGTCTCGCCGGTCGCGGTTACAGCGCTGACATTGCTTTGGGCACGACACCACTGGCCGCCTGGGCTTTTTCGCATACAAACAGCCAGGCCCTTGCATCAAGTGATTACTCCAAGAAAGAACAGCTCAACAAGCTCTCCCTACAAACACTTGAGCCCTTACACGAGCAGTTCGAAATACTGCAGCGCAGCGGTTTCAATACTCTTGGAGAGATCCTCGCCCTACCCAGCGCATCTTTAAACCGGCGCTGCGGAGCGCAGTTTCGAGAACTTCTCCAACATTTAAGTGGCGAGGTGGTTGCACCGCCTGTCCACTTCGAGCCTCCCAACTGCTTTGTAGACAGCTACCCTTTGGGCTATCCCGTGCAAAACCAAGATGAGCTAGGGCCCGCTCTGGAACAACTCTTGGCATCCCTGGAGGATTACCTTCGCCAACGACAACTACAAACTCGGCAAATCGTCTGGTATTTCTCAGGATTAAACAATTACCGGGAAATGCTGGATGTGCGTACCAGCGAAGCGCGCACCCCACGACAGGACTGGTATCGCCTCACCCGATTACGCCTGGAGCGACAGCCTTTTACTCAGGAAGTCGAGCTCGTACAGCTGCGCGCCGAGCAACTGGAATCGGCAAAGCCCAGCAGTGGAGACTTGTTTCGCCAGGCCAGCCAGTCAGAGCCCACAAGCCAGTTAGTAGATCTGTTAAGCAATCGGCTCGGTTCTCAGGCGATTAACAGCCTTTACCACCGGGACGCACACTTGCCAGAACACAGCTCCACTCAGGGTCCGTCCGGGACCGTAGGCAACCTCCCTCCCGTCGATTCGGCCCAACGTCCCTTCTGGTTGCTCTCGGAGCCCGAGTTGTTACGCCGCGAAAAAGAGGAGCTACTGTTCTGGGGCAGCCGTCTGGAGCTTATCTATGGACCAGAGCGCATTGAAGACGGTTGGTGGGAGTGCGGTACCAGTCGTGATTACTTTGTGGCGCGCAACGCGCAGGGACAGCGCTTCTGGGTATTTCACGAGCGTCGAAAGCAGCGTTGGTTTATGCAGGGTTTCTTTGCATAAACCGCCATAAAGCTCGATAAATTATGGCAATATTATTACAAATTTATGAAAACTATAGCTTTTTAGGCTGTTCTGAGCGTATTATAGAGCCCTGCCTAGCACAGCTTTATGTCATTTATGTGACAGTTTGTAATAAAACACTGAGGAGCGGCGCAAAATAGGCATGGAATTTAAACCTCGGGCACAGGCACGACAATAAAGAATCGGACGGCAAAGAAACACAAAGTAAACCGGAAGAATCGGAAAAATCGGAAGTCTGCGTGACCCACATCGCCGTGAGGCGAAGGAGACACACTATGTACAACACACAAAACTCACATACCCGCTTATTCAAAACAAGCCCGCTAAAAAACAGCTTGCTTATCGCAGCGAGTGTTTTAGGCCTCTCATTAGTACCGCTGCAGGCAAGCGCTGAAATCACTCAGGATTGCATCCTCGAAGGCACCGTCGACATGCGGAAAGCCCAAGAGCTTGGGCAACCCGTCTATGTTAAGTTTCGGAATGCCCGTCGAGGCACTGAAGCCGGATGCAGCCTTAACCGACGTACCAAGAGCCGCCGCGTGCAGTTCATAAGCACCCCGGATACCACTACTGTTGAAAA
>NZ_CBFIIF010000041.1:0-19972 GCF_965662665.1 Congregibacter sp.
TGGCATTATCAACCGAGTTTAATGAAAACCGGTGTATCCCCCGTTAAGTGGGTAGAGCCCAAAATTTGAGATTTGACCTCCGGAAGGAGCGTGCTAAGATACTGAAAATAAAGAAGAAAGTTGGTAGCTACGGGTGGACTTGAACCACCGACCCCAGCATTATGAATGCTGTGCTCTAACCAGCTGAGCTACGTAGCCACGGCGTCTTGCTTACCCCATTGCGGGGGACGCGAATTCTCTACATTTGCCCCCAGCAAGTCAACCTCCAAAAGAGTTGTAAAACTGCCAACGCGCTCATCGATGCCTCAACGATTTCTCGCTCTGAGGTAGTATTTGGGGCTTCCGCAGCCGCCGAGCAGCCCAGTTAATGCGAACTTCGATATGCCTTCGAGATACTAACCCCAAAAGACAACTGCGTTCCCATGCGCTGGGACTGTTTGTTTATCTTTTGGGTAGCGTGCTCGGCTCTAACCTCTCCTTCGCTGATAGTCGCTCACCAGACGCGCAAGCGCGCGAAATCACCCTCTTGTTTACCAACGATTTCGAAAGTGCCTATGACCCCATCGACGCGTTCTGGCGTGATGATACTGCGCGCATCGGTGGTATCGCCCACGTGGCTACCCTCATAGAAACAATACGCGACAAAAATGAGCGGGTACTGCTTCTGGACGCAGGCGACATCTTTACAGGAACCCTGGCAAGACGCACGCGTGGGGCCGTCGCTTTTGATCTAATGCAGATGCTTCGCTATGACGCCATGGCTATTGGTAATCACGAGTTTGAGTACGGCTGGGAGAGTTTCGCCGCCGAAAAAGCGCGGGCGCCCTTCCCCGTGCTCGGCGCAAACCTCTTTTACGCGGGCACTGAACACCCCTACTCCCAGCCCTGGACAATCATTGAGCGCAAGGGCGTGCGCGTTGGGATTATTGGCCTAATGGGTCAGGATGCCGCCACGGCACTCATTCCGTCGAACATTGCCGGACTCGACGTTCGCAACCCCACAGAGATCCTGCATAAACATGTTGCGCATTTGCGCGCCGAGGTGGATCTCATCGTTGTCTTAATCCACCAGGGGCCCACCGCCCCCATGCAAACAGATGACGAAGCCGATCCGCGCGTGTTTCGTGGCAACAAAGAGAACATCGCATTGGCGGGCGCGGTCCCGGGTGTCGATGTAATCCTTGCGGGGCATACAGATGCCGGCACGCCTCAAGCGCTGGTTCATCCGCTTACCGGCACGCTGATTATGCAGACTTGGGGTCAAGGGCAGCACGTCGGGCAATTGAACCTCAAGCTGAATAATGCAGGAGAAATCGTCGAGCACGATAGCCAACTGCTTACCGTCGACGCCGAGCGCTACCTTGCAGATCCTGACGTAACGCAGCGGCTGGCAGACTGGCGTGCATCCCAAGCTGATTTAAACGACATTGTTGGGCACACCGCCTCTCCTATCGTTCGGCGCTATTACGACGAATCGCCTCTGGGCAATCTATTCGCGGACATCGCACGGAGGTCGCTAAGTGCCCAAGTGGGTCTCATGCCCTCGGGCGCGCTGCGCCGCGATTTACCCAAAGGTGACGTGCGCCGTGAGGAACTTATCGATGCGTTTCCTTTTGAAGACCGTTTAGCGCTGGTGACTCTTAGCGGCGCCGCGCTGCTTGCCATTCTGGAGCAAGGATTTTCTCTTGAACGTGGCCTGCTGCAGGTATCGGGCATAGAAGTCGCGTACGCACCGGACAAACCTGTGGGTAGCCGCGTGACAGGGGTTTGTATCGATGGTCGGCCTATGCAAAGCACAGAGCGCTACGAAGTTGCCACCGTGGAGATCCTCGCCAAAGGCGGAGATGCTTACAGCCAATTTGCTGCGGCGGATTCCATAGAGCTTTTGGAGATACCCTTTGCCAAGGCATTAGAGACAGCTTTTGCCAAAGCAGAGCTCGTGGAAAGCCCACCCCTGGGCAGACTGGTCGCGAACCCGGGTCCCAAATACGCGTGCTCTAACAGATCCACGCAATAGTGCGCGAGGATGATCTGGTCGGCAAAAGAGGTAAAACGCCTAGGCACCATCACGACAGCTCAGCAGCACGATTCGCTTTAGCGCCATCGCGGAAGCGCGATCCAGACACCGCAACTGCTCTGCCTTGAGTGCGCCGCTGCTTAGCAATGTGACGATCAGCGATTCACTGAGCTCGCAGTGCACGTTATTGCCGGACTCAGTCGTGCTCAAGAGCACACACTCTTCTGCCACTGCGCGGCTATATAGCCGATCGTGTGCGCAGCTCTTAGGTCGCCACCCTGTCGACATAGCTCCTCCTTGTCCATCAAACCCTCGGCATTGCGTTTTCAGAGTTCGTCTTTGTTAAGTAATTTAACGATAATGATTCTTATTTGCAATAGATGCGAGCGCATCATCGCCATGGAGTAAGCAGACCTTGATCGGGCTCGCGTATGATGGCCAGATCCCACAAGCAAGCTCAAAAACACGCCGCTATGAATTCAGAGCCGCTCCCTCGCTCATCCCGCGAAGCTCAAAAGGACATGATCCACGTGGTGGGCATGTACAAGTGCGGCACCTCCTGGCTGCTACACATGTTGGCTGCGCATCCTCAGGCAGTAGCTTGGCGGGAGTTCGATGCGATTAGAGCAGTGTATGAGCTACGTCGGCCGTCTTTAACGCGGCCTTTAGCCGCTCTGGACTATGTCTACCCGCGGCCGACGAGCACCGCCTGGATGCAGCGACAGGAAACGTCATTACCCCGAGCGCCAAGGGATATTTTTCGGGAAATGTTTCTGGGTCATGGATGGATACCGCTCATGGGACTGGAAAAGCAAGCACAGGCATCGGGACTGGACCCACAGGATCTTGAGAACCTCCTCGATGAACTGCTTGTCCTGGGAAACTATCGATTGCGTCCTCAATCAGCGCTAGCCATCGATCCGTCAGACGTGAACAAGGCGCTGGGGGTGCAGAGCTTTCGTCGAGGTGATCTTCTTGAGCTCATGCACGCGGTGCGCGATAGCCAACAGATCGGCGACATCCCAGCGCTGTTTTTTGACGGCCTTCGCTCGCAGCTCTTGCCGGGGACACGGGTTGTGACCAAGGCTGCTGATCAACTCATGCAACTCAAAACACTAAAGCGCGCTTCTCCGGAAGGCCGCGCAATAGCCATAGTCAGAGACGGCAGGGATGCGGCAATCTCAGCACGGCACTTTGAAGCCCTCATGCGAGAACGGGAGGCTCCCTGGCTGACTCACAGCGGCGGCTTTGTGCGCCGGCTCCTAGGCTGGTCCATACGTGCCGCCAAACTTGCGGAACATGCCAAACGGGGAGACGTCACGATAATCCGTTACGAGGACCTCCATGAGGATTACTCGAAGATCTGCCGCGCGTTGTTCCTCGAACTCGGACTTGATGCCAACGACAAAGCTATTGACCAAACCCGGGCCGCTACCGATTTTGCCACCGTCACCCAAGGTCGCGCTCGCGGAGAGTCCGCCGAACACCACATTCGCAAAGGCATTACCGGCGAATGGCAGGAGGCGCTTTCAAAGTCCGAGGCTGGCCTCGCCTGGCAACTCGCCGGTAAAAGTCTTGCAGCATTTGGATACACGCAAAGCGGAGTAGTCGAGCCGTCCACGCTCGTTTTGAGCGATTCTTCAAACAGCGGTTAAAACAACGCAACACTGTGCACCACTGATGAATGTCGACCGCTTTCGACGTTCGCTCATCTGATACCAATCGCCATCCCGTAATGCCTTGATTTACCAGGCTCACCTCATGGCATTCACCCGTGGATTGACGAACCGTTTAAGTCTTTGCCTTAGGCCACTATTGCTCCTCGCGGATTTCAGCCCTGCCAAACGACAGCTCGTTTTAATCAGCACCCTACTGTTGACGTGCGTGCAGACCAAGGCGGGGCCGATACTCACTGAGATCCACTACAACGGCCCGGCGAGCGGGAGTGACCCCGATGAGTTCATCGAGCTAACAAATCCCGGCGCGCAAGCCGTGGACTTAAGCGGATGGCAGTTCACTGAGGGCATTTCCTACGTTTTCTCAACCGGAGCGATGCTAGCAAGCACGACTTCTATGCGAGCAGAGCACCGGTTTTGAGATTGCGGGCAACGACACCACAGCAGCGGTCTCCATCGCAAATCAACGCCATGGCCTCCATGCGTTCGTGCACCGGAATAGATTCCGCCACCGCGCGATCGGACATGGTACACAGCATGGAGTGACCGGTACCGTCGGATACATAGCTCGCTCGCCAATGGGCTGTACCCCCAAAGTTGCGCGCGGTTATCAGTCCATGTGCCGCGTCGGATTCTGTGATCGTGACCCGCTTTCCATTGACCACGGTTTCGTGATCACCGCGCTCTACACGATTCCACGGGACACCCCAGGCGGCGAGCTCGCGAATCGCTTTGGGCGCAGTTTCTGCAAACATACGGACGACTCGCTGGTCAGCACCCCAGTCACTGCCCCGTACCGTATCGGCAAAATGCACGCTCTCGCTGTCACCCCGACCTTTGCAGGTATTGCCAAGGCTGGCCTGCATACCCCCTTGGGCGGCAGCGGAGTGAGAGCGCTTAGCAGGCACCAAACTGAGCGTGATGGCCTCCAATCCTCGACGCTTGGCGCCAATGGCCACGCGCAGTCCCGCCAGCCCGCCACCCACCACCAAAACATCGGTATAGATCACGTCCACTAGCGGTGCTCCTCCGCAACGGGAGGACTGTAACGGAGTCCGGCGCGCACAGCCTCTTCCTGACCAATACGCAAATACGCCTGTTGGGTGGTTAGTCCTAGGACGATAAAGAAAGCGATTAGTCCATATACGGCGAGACGGAGACGACGACGTTTTTGCAGGGTATCGCCAAGGCCAAACCAGCCCCACTTAACAATCAAACGGTAAAGGCCAACCCCGGCGTGTATCTCCACGGACAGGAGAAGCACCAATCCCAGCACCCAGCCGCCACCGGCAATGCGCGCCGATGAGGCATGGGGGCCTATATCCGAAGGGTGCACAAACAGCTCAAGAAGATGCGCCGTGGCAAAAAACATCAGCACCAGACCTGTGATCACCTGTAAAAGCCACAGGCTGGTTTCTTCGTGCCGCATTCCCCGCATATGGGTCATCCAGGCGCGCCACTGTCGGTAACCCTCGGGGATTCAGCGAAGCGCCAGCAGGGTATGCACGGCGAACAGCAGGAATATCGCCAGAGCGACCAGACTCACAAGCCAGGGCTGGGGCGTATCAAAGAAAAGTGAACCTTCGAAAAACCTTGTGACGGCGAACATGGCCGGCTTACCCAAGAGAATACTTGAGACCGCAAACAGGTGCGTCCACATAAACAGAACCAACAGAAGCCCCATAAGACCTTGAACCAGGTCTAACCAGGCGGGCCAACGTTTGTCGGCGAGTGTTAGCAAATAAAACCTGCCCTGGAGTCCTCAGGACTCGAGTTCTATAACAAAGGCAAAGTATGGCGTCAGCAGGCTTGAGAAAAATTGACCTGCCGCAAGGAATCAGCAGCTGAGCCCGCTAAAAGGCCTCGTCGATCCCCAAGCGCGGCAGATTCACCGTCGCCGCGTCAAAATTAGCCTGGGCGACTCGGGTTCGCTGGTATGCGGTGTAAAAACGCACGCGGGCATCCGCGGCAGTTTCTTCCCGTATATTGACCAGGAAAAAATCACTGGCGCCTTGCTCAAAGCGTCTTATTTCTGCCTGGCGCATAGTTTCGGATAACTCCACATCCTGCTTCGCGAGCTCCATGAGCTCCCGAGCGGTCTCCAATTCAAGAAGGATGTTACGCAGCTCGATCTCAACCTGGTCCTCCAAACGACGCTGCTCCTGCCGCACTGACTCCAATTCAGCGCGAGCCTGGGTGATCTTACCTTTTGCCTGACGGCGCTCGAGCGGGACGGTGAACGTGAATCCGACGATCGCATCGGTACCATCACGAGAAGCACCACCCTCGCCGATAGACCCAAAGCCCTCAGCAAGTTCAAGATTTAAATCCAAGCGAGGTTTTAACTCATTCTCTGAAAGGGCTATTTTCTGCAAAGCCCTTTCGGCGCCCGTTTGCAGGATGCGCAGCTCCGGCCGTTGCTCCAGCAACGCAGGCACATCCAGGGAGTCAGCAGTGGGGATAGGCGGCAAGGTCCCAAACTGCTCCTCGGCGGGCAGTCGCTGCGCCCCAGGCATAAGCGGCTCTCCGGCCTCGTCCCGAAGATAAAAAGCCAACTGGTTTGCAGCGACCTGAAAGTCCCGACGGGAAGCTGTCATCAGTGTCTGCCGACGGGTTATGTTTTGTCGATTCTCAGTGATAAAGATCGCCGCCCTGCGACCGCTGCTAACCTGTCGCTCTAAACCGGTTTCACGCTCCATAGCGATACGCAGCAAGTTGTCATACACAGCAAGTTCCTGACCGGCAGCCACCCACCGCCAATAGGCAGCGAGAGCCCGCTGCTGCACCCCAACCTTGGTGAGCAACACATCCAGCTCAGCCTGAACCAGCGCAAGCTCAGCATCGATCTGACCAAAACGTCGCGCATCAATATCACGATCGCGAAACACGCTAAACAGCACTCCGAGTTTCGCTGTACCCGCCTCGTTCGTGAAGTACTGATCTTCATAAATCGGAAAGTCGCCACTGGATAAAGAGTATGCACCGTAGAGCTGCGCACCCATGGGACGAAAGGGTTTTACGACCTTGCCGCCCACGGACGTGCCGTCGTAGAACCCGTCTACCCGATCAAAGCCATCCGCTCCGAACACCAGGTCGAAGGCTCCCATCGACTCGGTAACGCGACCAACCGCGGCCTGACGCTGTGCCAGGGCTTTGAGAATCGACGGAAAATGCTTCTCGGAAGCGGCCAGTACTTCCTCTGGCAACAAGGGCATCTCCGCCACAGGGACGTCTGCCCTCAGCGTTGGCGAAGTCAGAAAAAAGAGAACTAGAAACGCGCGAAAAATCACTGGCTTGGCATCACCATTGGATCGCCCTGACCGGGAAAATTCGGCGGGAAGTTATTCAGCTGTCTCCAGATCTCGTAGCCCACAGACACCTCGTCCAGCAACACCCAGCCTCGCGCCTTGGAACCAAAACGCACAAAACGCCGATCCGGCCAGGGCACCCCGGTGTCCTCGTCTTCCTCCACAAGAATCCGGAAGCGCCCGCTACTTTGCGCCGTGGGATCAATGGCAATCACATGCCCACTAAAGGTGCCCACAGCGACCGACGGCCAACCACTCACCTGTATGACCGGCCAACCCTCAAACTGAATGCGAACCTTCGCGTCCTCGCGCACAAGGGCAATATCGCGACCATCGACATACATTTCGATTGCACGCTCGGCATTGTCCGGCACAAAGGTGGCCACCACCTGTCCAGCGCTGATGAACGTTGCCGCATCGCCAGCGTTGACCCGAAGTATTGTTCCGTCTCGAGGGGCGCGGACAATCTGCACAGATTGCCGAGAGAGATTTACGTCGACCCGACTGAGTTCCGCGGCGGCCTGTGCAACATCGGCACGGAGCTGCTCAACCCTGATGCGGGCTTGCTCATACTCCCTGCGTGCCGACAAACCTTCGTCAAATAATTTCTCCATGCGACGTTTGTCGATTTGGGCAATCTCCAGCGCCGTTTCTGCTGCGGTCAACTTTGCCAGCACCTGCCCTCGCTCTGCCTGCAATCGTTCAAGAAGCTGAGGGTCGTTGTCTACAATACGCACGATGGGGTCACCCACTTTCACACGGGAACCATCGCGCACGTACCACTCCTGAATACGGCCCGGCACCAGGGCGTTAATCTCCTGCATACGATCATTGGGATTCAGGGCTGTCACATTACCCGGCCCGCTTGCGGTCTGTACCCAAGGCACGAAGGTTAAGAAAAGTCCTACAAAAACGAAGAAGAAAAGTAAGGAGATTCCCACTGCCCTGGCGACACGCGGGACAGCAATAGCATTAAGGGTCGTAAACTTTTCGTTGTGATAATCAAACAAAGGCATGACTACTGCTCCTCGTTCAATTCAGCGGCGTTCTCACCGTAAATCGACAAAGGATTGCGCATGGGGTGCTCCTCCAGCCCCATGAGGTCGCATAGCGACTGGTAGTCTTTCACCATTACCTGCTGCTCAAAACCCAGCTGTAAGTAGTGATCAAAACGCAGATCAATATTTTCGTAGGTGAAATACACAATTGTCGTTTCGCAACGCTCCTGAAGTGCATTCATAGCCCGCAGGAGAAACACCTCAGGCATAGCATCATAGGCCTGCGTCAGCACCAGAATACGTGGCTTACCAATAATCGCCGCAGCGAGCTTGAGCTGCATAGTCTCTACAATCGACAGCGGCCAGCCCGTGCCTACCAACTCGGTATCGAGTCCTTTGGGTAGCTGGGTTACGGTCTCCGCAAGCCCTACGATCTCCAGCACCTCCATCACGTCAACCGCGTCCGAGCTCGATGCTGATAGTCGCAGGTACTCGCGGATACTGGCCTCGACCGCGTTGGGGCGGTCCAGCATGATGATTTCCTGACGCTTCTCGTAGGCTTTTAACTCACGCAAATCCATGCCGCCCACCGCGATATAGCCACTGTCGGGAGCTTCATGACCCCGCACCAGATTAGTGAACACCCTCTGTGCCCGATGGCTGTCGGCGTAGACGCAAACCCGTGAACGGGCGGGGATCTTGAAGTCCAGCGTGATCGACGGCGCGACCACCACTTTGCTGAAGCTCAACGATGAATCGCCATCGATACGAGTATGGGCGCCGCTGGGCATATCCTGTTCAACCTGAAAAAACAGGGAGAGCTCGTCAACCGCGCCGCAGACATCGTAGAAATAGCTAACGTATATCCCCATTTGGGAGACGCCTAAAAAGACCACAGACAGCACAAGCTCAGCGGCAACCAGCTGACCCAACGATAACTCACCAATGATAACGAGCCACCCACCTAAGCCCAGGAGTGCAGCACTCGCTGCCGCGTAGATAAACAAAAAACTCAGCGTCTGAGAAAAGTGGTGCCGAAAGTGCTGACGATGCTGTTCAACGTAGCTTGCAGTAACGTCGTCTGTTCGTCGCAAAGCCTCGGAGATATGCATTTCACTTTTGTAGAAACCGTTTGCATGCCCGAGGGACTCAAGCCAGGAAGCGCTGTAGTGCTTACGGTGAGAAAGCTCCACCGCACTGCGGATGCCACGACGACCCCATACTATCCAAACCAGCCATATCAGCAGGGCAATCCCCGCGTTAAAAGCCAGCAAAACCGGGTGATAAGACGAGACGAGTAAAAAACCTACAACAGTTTGCAGAACGATGGTGAAACCGCCCACGAGCAGGTTGGGCAACATCTTCATAACAATGATGATGTCAAAGTAGCGGTTGAACAAAGCGCTCTTGCCGCGATCATCAAAATAGGGATTGCGTGCATAGATTGTTCTAAGCGCTATCTCGGAGACCATGCGGGCGTAAAATCGTCGCCCGAACACATCCATGATGTAAATGCGCAAGGCATTAAGACCACCGGCAAGGAGGAGTAAGACGAACAGCGTGAGTGACAGAACCACCAGCGGCGTGGTCAGACCAATATTCGCCACGGTGTTGATGAGCATTTGCACAGATACGGGCGTGGCCAGCGACAGCAGGCTGATACCAATACCGTAAACGATAGCTAGCGCGTAATAGCTCCTCTCCGGCGCCAAAATACCGAAGAAAAAACGAAACAAGGACGAGAGTGAACTCTCCTCTGCACGGTGTTTGTCGACCATAGTCCGAGGGGCCAATAATACGATTTGGGTATTATACGTAAACCCGAGCATTTTAGTTGGGTATTTGGCGGGGATCCCGAATACCCCGTCGATCGCCGTTTTGTATCGGGCCGGATAACCCCTTTACCCGGGACTCAAGACTCTATGCTCACCCGCTCCCACAAACGGTCACTGAGAGCCTGCTGAGATGTCTTTTGCAAATCTCCCTGAGACAGCCACTGCACTATCTCACCGGCCACATCGGGATAGCGAATTGGAGGAATCGTCGCGCTGGAGTGCAGCCACCTGCGAACCTGATCCAGCGCCAGAGTTTCTAGCACGCTGCCATAACCGAGCTGGCGTAGGGCGAGGGCATTAGAGGACTGCTCCATTTGGCGACTCAGGGGTTTCACGAGCAACCGTTTGCCCAGGGCTAAACACTCGCTGGATAACTCAAAACCTGCATTACATATCACCGCCGCACAGCTGGATAAATCTGACTGAAAACCCTTTAAGGACGTCGGTAAGATATGCAGGTTTGCCCGTCGCGCAGCCGTATTATCCGGCGCATAGATGTAAAAATCGTACTCAGGAATCTGTGCAAGTAAAGCTTGGACATCCAGCTGATTTTCAAAGGGCAGATAGACAACGACCTTTCGGGCATCGCTCGACGTGACTTCATGATCAACATTAACGATAGGCGGGAGAATCGGCGCCTTAAAGCTATCCCAGTGCATCCCGAGGCGCACACTGCCCGGTGCAAACACTCTCATAACAAAGCGCGAGCGAAGGTCGTTACCCGCGACAGGCACCGGATAATCGAATGCTGGCTGATGCCCCATGCTCACCACGGTTTTGCCTCGCAACCACCCTGCCCAGGCAGTGATGGGCTCAAAGTCGGTCAGCACCAGATCGTAGTCGCTAAGATCAAGGGTCCATACATCGCGCAGGAGGCGCCAATAGTTGTTGCCAAACACGGTCTTTAGATAGGAGAGGCTGCCGTTCGAGCTGGCAAAGGTGAGCCCGTCGCACACTCGAAAAGACCCAAAAACCTGCATATCAAAAAAGCGGTCTGCCGGTCGGCCACTAAAAAAGTAGTCCACGTCCAGATTCTTTGCCGCAAATGCACGCGCCATGGCCCGGGCGCGACTGAGGTGGCCATTCCCCGTGCCCTGGACGCCATACAATATTTTCATTGCGTTTGTTGTGGTGCTACAGAAGCCATTGCGCGGTCACCAGCGCAATAGACGATCCGAGGAGCGCGCCGACCACCGTGTCGGTGGGAAAGTGAACGCCGAGATACACGCGAGACGTGGCGACGGCAGAGCTCCAAAAGTACAGAGGCAGCATCCAAACGCCAAAGTGCAGCACTAATAAGGTAACAAACAAAAATGCTGCACAGGTGTGACCGGAGGGAAAGCTAAACTCGTCAGAAGCAATAATGTGACTCTGGAAGTTGGGCATGGCGGCCGCAGGTCGACGACGCTTCAGGCTGTTTTTCAACGACCAGTACAGCGAACGCTCAACCCCGAATGCCACCAGCAAATACGTCACAAACTGATCGCCACTCTCCAGAAACAGACCCAACGCGCAGCCTACGATGACATACAAGTGACCATCGGCACTGCGAGAAATAGGTTTGCGATAGCGAGCAGCCCAGCTTTGGGACTGCTGCGAGAGCAACAGCGATCGCTGATCGAAGTCCTGAATAGTTTCGAGTACGCTCATAGTGCGAACTCTAGGCTTCGCTTATGACGTTCCGGTGACGCGCAATGCCTGTTCTATGAATTTTTTATGACAGCCGGAGCGACGCAAATCGCCGTTCTAATTCAGTCAACAGCAACGCAGCCAAGGTCCTCGGCACGCTCCACAGGGCCAGAGAACCCGGATTTCACATGGGCAACATTCGCTTCCAGGCTCGCTAGGGATCGCCCCATAAAGTGGCTCAATAGCACTTGTTTAGCTTTTGCT
This sequence comes from Congregibacter sp., assembly GCF_965662665.1. NCBI lineage: Bacteria > Pseudomonadati > Pseudomonadota > Gammaproteobacteria > Cellvibrionales > Halieaceae > Congregibacter > Congregibacter sp. The sequence continues at coordinate 11,728 of NZ_CBFIIF010000041.1, forward strand.
GCGCGGGCTATTTCTCCAAGCCTTGACGGCGTTGCATGTAGGGCGCGAGCAGCCTGCCCCGCTCCCTCGGGTATCGGCATATGTAAGGTCAGCAAGTCCGCGCCTGCAGCGAATTCAACAAACGCGCGGCTTGTACCGTCTTGATCACCAGCAAAGACCAAAGCTCGATCATGGACTTCGATGCGATAGGCCACTGCAGGCACGGGACCGTGCGAAACGGCCATGGCATAGACCGCCACTTTGCTTTGTGCTTCATCAATCGCAATACGCTGTGGCCCCTCAGTCTGAGCAGGGACCGTGCTGAGTCTCAATAGCGGCCTAGCATCTCCCGCTTCGAGATAGTCACCCAGATATCCATAAGCCCCAGAGCCCGATTTCAGTAGACTGGTCATGTACTCATCCAGCGAAGGAAAGTACACCTTGCTGTTGCCCCCGGAAGAGGGCCCTGCGACGGTCAATGCGCGTTCGCGGTTGGCAAAGTAGCCTGACTTCAATAACGCGGGGAGCCCCGCCGAATGATCCGCGTGAAAGTGCGACAACAAGATTGCATCCAGATCACCAAAGGACGCGCCTGACTCCGCAAAACGCAAAACCGCACCGCCACCAATATCCACAAGCACCCTTGCACGACCATCTACCCAGACGAGATAGGCGCTGGAGGCACGGGCATCATCCGCGATGGGTCCGCCGGAACCGAGTACCTGCACTGCGACCCCCGACTCGGATGGACAGACTTGCGCTGACAAATCGGCGCCGACCGCAAAAGGGGATAGCCCGAGCAGCATACAAACGATAAGCTTTATTCTTTGCGACGCCTTCATCAAATCACCCGGCCGGATTTAAAAGCATGAGCATACTTTACCGCAGCGCCTTCGGACTCGCTCAAGACATCAAAGCAGGAAAGCTCTCCGCTGTTACGGTGCTCGAGTTTTATCTTGATCGAATAGAGCGATTCAACGCGCAGATCAACGCCATAGTGGCTTTTGATACTGATCGAGCTCTAACCCGCGCCGTCGCTGCCGATGAGGCGGCTGCCAACAACGAAGACTGGGGGCCGCTCCATGGCGTACCCATGACCATCAAGGATGCCTGGTGCACAGAAGGTCTGGTAACTGTCGGCGGGATTCCCGATCGCCGGGACTTTATCCCGGAAAAGAATGCCATCGCTGTACAGCGGCTGGTTGATGCCGGGGCGATTATTTTTGGCAAGACCAATGTGCCTTTTATGAGCGCGGACCTGCAATCCTTTAACGAAATTTACGACGTCACTAACAACCCCTGGAATATAGAGCGTACCTGCGGAGGCTCCTCGGGCGGTGCCGCTGCAGCCTTAGCCGCGGGACTCACACCTCTTGAGCTGGGCAGCGATATCGGCGGATCCATTCGTACGCCAAGCCACTTTAATGGTGTCTTTGGCCACAAGAGCAGTTACGAACTCATCACTAAACGCGGCCACCTGCCGCCCGGCGATAAAGTCTTATCAGAGCCGGATCTGTCCTGCGCCGGACCTCTCGCCACCTGCGTAGACGATCTTGAACAGGCTCTATCGCTGCTCGCAGGACCTGCACCAGACATCACTGCGCACCCTCTCCCTGCACTGCCTATTCCCAGCTTTCGCGATGCCTCACATTTACGTGTCGCAGTGTGGGCGGACGATGACTTTTGCCGCGTAGACACGTCTATTGCGACTCACATAGAGAGTGCCGCTCGCACCCTCGAGAATCTGGGCGCCCATGTAGATCGGAACGCGCGGCCGGCCATCGACCCGCAGGCAAACCACGAAAATTACTTACAGCTACTCATGTCCGTCATCGGTGCAGACACCCCCGAAGAAGTGCGGCAGATGGCGAGAGACATGGTGGCGGCTGCAGATCCCGATGATAAAAGCGAAGCGCTACTGCAAATGCGCGGTATCGCTCTGGACCACAAGGGCTGGATAGTCCAGAACGAGATACGACAGCACACGCGCGTTGCCTGGGAAGCATTTTTTCGAGACTACGATGTATTACTGTGCCCGTGTACGCATGTACCAGCCTTTGAACACGATCATCACCCGGACATGCAGGCTCGGGTTATTCCAGTCAATGGCGTTGAGCGTCCCTACACAGAGGTTCTCAAGTGGGCGGGGCTCACACTGAACGCCTATTTGCCCGCAACGGCCGTGCCCCTCGGCACAACTGCCGACGGACTCCCCGTAGGTTTGCAGATAAGCAGTCGGTATCTTGGGGATCGTACGACCCTGGCAGTCGCGCGTTTACTGGAAACCCACCATCGCGCCTTCGTTCCCCCTCCCGGATACAACGATTAGGCCGTTTGCGATCTCGCTACGTCCTAGTCACCACAACTACCGCTTATCGCAATCCCCGAGGAAACCGGAGCACGGCCACAACGGTAATTACGCGACTCGAAGCGCTGCATGCTCGCGCCTCGCCGAGCCGATGGCCTAACGTATAATGGGGTCATGACCGATTCAACCAGTAGGCTCCTAGGCGAGCGCGTCAGCCAGCTTCGGCAGTTGCAATCCATGACCCTTGAGCAGCTTGCTGCGGCATCCGGTGTTAGCCGCTCTATGCTTAGTCAGATAGAGCGGGGCAAAGCCAACCCGACGCTCGCCGTGACTCAGCGTATCGCGCAGACTTTTGGGATCAGCATTGGAGAACTTGTCGACGATCCCAATGCCAGCGCCAGCATCGATGTGGTCCGTGGTGATGATCCGGGCACGGTGTTCCGCGCAGACAGCGAGTGCGAACTGCGCACCCTCTCTCCACTACAGCTCGAAAAAAACATCGAGTTTTATGTCATCACCCTACAACCTAGTGCCGAATTGGCGAGCGCCGCGCACTTCGAAGGTACGCGAGAGATGTTCTCGGTTTCCCAAGGCTCGGCATTGGTATGCACCGGTAACAGCGAAGTCAGTTTGATGTCCGGCGACACGGCTCATTACCGAGCCGACATACCTCACGTAATCCGATGCGTGGGGACAGAGCCCCTAAAGGGCTTTTTGGTGGTCAGCTACCGCTAGCTTCGGCGGATCCCTGTCGGACTCGCAAGGTGTGTACCGTAAACACCAGTACCGTCAGCAGCAAAATTGCGCCCGCCTGATGCCCCGCAGCCACGGGAATCGCCATGCGCGTCAATAGCGTACTAATACCCAAAGTGACCTGAAGTAGCAGCGCAGCAATAACGGCGGCTCCCGCGACACGAATAAGCGCGTCCTTTCCTTTGAGCAAGAGCATCAGTCCAAACCCGCCTACGACAAACACCAGGAGATAAGCGAACATTCGGTGATTGAACTGGATAGTTGTTACGTCCTCGAAAGCCGCTAACCATCGCGGCGAATCAGCGTACAAACCCGGAGGAATAAAACCCGGCCCCATATTGGGCCATGTCGGGTAGGCATAGCCCGCATCAGTACCCGCCACCAAACCGCCCGACAGAATCATCAGATAAACCAACAGGACCAGCAGTGGTGACCACCGAGCGATGCCCCGCAGAGACTCCGGTGCCGGAGACCCCGATGGCGCCGCGGCCCTCGGCCAGAGATTGAGGAACTGCCAGACAATAGCGGCATAAAGAGCAACAGCGAGCCCAAGATGGGCCGTGAGTCGGTACTGCGACACACTCGGTCGGTCGACCAAACCGCTCTTGACCATATACCAGCCAAGAAGCCCCTGGCAGCCGCCCAATACGAGAAGCAAGAGCAGCCGCGGCATTAAGCCCGGGCGAACAACCCCCCGCAGTGCAAAGAACAAAAGCGGAATCACAAACAACAAACCGATAAGACGACCCAGTACCCGGTGGAGGTACTCGTACATAAAGATCACCTTGAACTCTGCCAGGTCCATACCCCGATTGATCTTCTGATATTCGGGAAACTGCTGATACTTAGCGAACACATCCTGCCAGGCTGCTTCGCCAATGGGTGGCCAGATTCCCATAATGGGCCGCCACTCCACCATCGACAAACCGGACTCGGTCAGCCGCGTAACGCCGCCGAGTAATATCATCCCGTAAATCACCGCCGCACAGGCGAGAAGCCAGAGCGCCAGCTGCCGGTCATGATGTGTTTGATATGCGCGTGAAAACATGCCGATCCTAAAAACGGTGGACGCCAACCAGCGACCACGGCAATAAAACGGCCGCAATGATAACGGAATCCACCACCTCTCGCCCAAGCGCAGGCACGCGGTCTCTTATCGAACATGAGTCTATTTTAAATGGCTGGATAGGGCGCGAAGCACGTTAGAATGCGCCCCACATTTTTTACAGCAACGAATTCATGGACCTTCTGCGTCTGGAACAGGCCAACTTACACTTTGGCACTCACGTCTTGCTCGACAGCGTCGACCTTCAAATAAGCACTGGCCAACGGCTCGGCTTACTGGGGCGTAACGGTGAGGGTAAGAGCACCCTCCTCAAAATTCTCGCGGGCGACCTCGCCCTTGATGGCGGAGAGCGCTGGCTGCGCCCGGGTACGCGTATCGCGAGGCTCGAACAGGAGCTCCCTGATACAGAGGACATCAGTGTTTATGACTATGTGGCCGGCGGTCTGGCGGAGACCGGTGCCCTCTTGCGCCGCTTTGAGCAACTTACCTCTTCAGCGGATGCTGACCTGGTCGAGTTGGAGCGGGTACAACACGCTCTGGAAGCCGCCGACGGCTGGCAGTTGGGGCAGCGCGTAGAGAGTACTCTCAGCCAGCTCGATCTAAAGCGCGAGACGCTAATGTCCAGCCTATCCGGAGGCTGGCGTCGCCGCGCCGCCCTTGCGCGGGCACTGGTCAGTGATCCGGACATTCTGCTGCTGGACGAGCCCACCAACCATCTGGACATTCCTGCCATCGAATGGCTCCAGGAGCAGCTCACAGGTCTGCGCTGCGCCCTGGTTCTGATCACCCACGACCGACGATTTTTACAGGGCGTTGCCGATCATATTGCGGAACTCGATCGAGGCAATTTAACAGTCTGGCGAGGCAGCTACGAAGGATTTCTCAGTCATCGAGAGCAACAACTCGCCGCAGAAGAAAAGGCCAACGCCCTTTTTGACCGTCGACTGAGTGACGAAGAAAAGTGGATCCGTCAGGGCATTAAGGCCCGCCGTACCCGCAATGAAGGCAGAGTTCGCGCCCTTAAAGCCATGCGCGAAGAACGCAGTGCCCGACGGGAGCGCACCGGCACGGCTAACCTCAATGTCGACACGGCACAGCGCAGCGGCAAAATCGTCGCTGAACTCGAGGACGTGAGCGTCGTACTCGGTGGCCGCACCATTATCAAGCCGTCCTCGCTGCTGCTGCAGCGCGGTGACCGGGTCGGCATAGTCGGTCCGAATGGCGCGGGCAAGAGCACACTTATTCGTCTGCTTACCGGTGAGCTAAGCCCGCAGACAGGCACGGTACGTCTGGGCAGCAAGCTGGAGGTTGCCTACGGCGACCAACAGCGATCCACGCTGGATCCCAGCAAGAATCTGATCGATAACGTTTGCGGCGGACAGGACTTTATCGAGATCGGGGGCCGCCGGAAGCACGCTGTGTCCTATCTCGGGGACTTTCTATTCGCGCCACAGCGACTGCGCACCCCCGTGGGTGCCCTTTCGGGCGGTGAGCAAAATCGTGCCGTCCTCGCTCTTTTGTTCAGTAAACCCGTCAACCTGTTGGTGCTCGACGAACCCACCAACGATCTGGACATTGAAACTCTCGAGCTTTTGGAAGAACTCTTCATGGAGTTTAAGGGCACCGTGCTGCTGGTGAGCCACGACCGAGCATTTATGGACAACGTCGTGACAAGCATCCTGGTACTTTCCGGTGACGGCACGATCGAAGAGCACGCCGGCGGATTTAGCGACTGGGAAGCTCGGGGAGGCCGATTATTTCCTCTGGATGCGATGCCTCATGAAGTAGCGACCACCGTGGCAAGTAAACCCGAGCCTGCGCCGGCCCCCACCGCTAAGCCGAGCAATCAGAGAAAGCTCAGCTACAAAGAGCAACGCGAACTGGAGGGGCTACCCGGGGAGATTGAGACGCTCGAGTCGCGGCAAGCGGAACTGGAAACGACCTGCGCAGATCCCGCCTTTTACGAAGGCGACGCCGATGAGGTCAAGAAGCTTCTGGCGGAGCTGGCGGGTATCGGCGAAGAGCTTGAAGCAAAGATAGAGCGGTGGACAGAGCTGGAAGAGCGGGTCTAGGTTCTTTGAAACCAACCCCGCTCAACAGCTCTTCGTGGAATTACAGAACCTTGGCGATAGAGTCTGCCAGGTAGTCAATATTCCGCGCGTTCACGCCGGCGACGTTGATGCGCGAAGACCCAAGCATGTAAACGCTGTAGTCATCTCGCAGCGTTTGAACCTGCTCTCCACTGAGCCCCAGAAACGAAAACATGCCTTTTTCGGCGCGGATGAACTCAAAATCCCGCCCCGTTGAGGCCTGGAGTTTTTCCACCAGATTACTGCGCAGACCATTGATGCGATCGCACATGTCCCGCAACTCGGCTTGCCAGTTGGCAGTGAGCGCAGGATCTGACAGAACCGCACTGGCCAGCAAAGCGCCGTGCGCTGGCGGCATGGAATACACCCGTCGCGCCGCGACCTTGGCCTGACTCAACAAGGCGTCTGCACTTTTGCTATCACGACACAGAAAAATCGTGCAGCCGGTGCGCTCTCGATACAGACCCATATTCTTTGAACAGGATGCCGCAATAATCATCTCGGGCAGCCGTTCTGCCAGCTGACGCAATCCCGCTGCATCTGCATCCAGGCCATCGCCGAGTCCCTGATAAGCGATATCCACAAAGGGCATAAAACCCTGGGCTTCTGCCATATCGCCAATCACAGACCACTGCTCCTGAGACAGGTCGGCACCACAGGGGTTATGACAGCAGCCGTGGAGAAGAACGATATCGCCGCGCTCTGCGCCCTTAAGATCCTCAACCATCGCATCGAAATTGACACCGTGGGTCTGAGCGTCGTAATAGCGGTAGGTGGAAAACTGCAATCCCACACCGCCCAGCAGGGGAATGTGCACCGGCCAGGTCGGGTCCGATACCCACACACGAGCACCCGGAGTCGCGGCCTGAATGATTTCTGCCCCGATACGCAGTGCGCCGCAGCCGCCGGGAGCCTGAATGCTGCTCACGCGCCCATCGGCCAGCGCCGCGCTGTTCTCACCAAGCACCAGCTTTTGCATGCCGGGGTTGAAGCCCGCGACACCAGCCGGCGGAAGATAAGCCTTACTGATCTCGTTAGAGACCAGCGTAGCCTGGGCCTGACGAATGGCGTCGAAAACCGGACATACACCCTCCTCGTCCATATAAATCCCAACGGTGAGGTCGACCTTCTTAGGGTTATCGTCGCCGCGACACAGTGCGGCCAAACCAAGAATGGGGTCATTGGGAAGGAGCGGAAGAGCGTCAAGCATGGCAGGAATTCCTTAACAGAAACGGCAAAACTACCGCAGCAGAATACGCGACGGCGCTAGCGGATAAAACAAACAATTTTCGAAACTTAATGTAGTTTCTAGCTCGTGCGCACTTTTCACACTTTTTATGCGGATTTTTTCCTTGTTGCCAGATGTCAGAGTTTTATCCTGAACGCATAGTTAGAAGGTACACCGTCATGGCAAAGAACAAGCAAAGCAGCAGCTCCAGCGACACTAACAGCCTCGTGGCATTTTTGGGTGCGATTAAGTTTCGCAAGCCCTCGCATGCCGCAGCTAATGTTGATCGATACTTCGCTCAACCACAGCCACGGGCACGTCAACGTCACCAGTTAGCTGAAGAAAACTACTGGATTCGAAGCGCCAACTAATCACTTAGTAACGACGCTTAGGCACCAAAGTATCTCTACCCGCGCAAAGCGTGGGTCAACATCCGCTCGTAGCTGAGTTCAGCCTGCGCGCAAAGCCTCTCCTGCGCGGCACTCAACTCCCTACGCTCCTCTGTCGTATTTTTTACCGGCGGCGCGAAGCCGCTGGACGCCCACACTGAGGCGTACCAATGGGGCGCCCAGATGCCATCGCTGTCTCGCGGCCCCGCCGGCCAACTTAGCATCGCCTCCTCAAAAGGCACTGACAGGCGCGCGCACAGTTGCGTCAAAACGACTTTCGGGTTGTTCAGTGTCAGCGTCGCATCCAACACCGGCGGAACATGTCCGAGACGGTCACACTCGCGATCAAACAGAGCCACCTGTTGGGAAAAGCCCAGCTCGTCGAGCGTAAATTCGCTGCGCACACGTGCGTAGGAGGTAATGATGCGACGG
>NZ_CBFIIF010000042.1:0-19494 GCF_965662665.1 Congregibacter sp.
ACGTGTTTGACCTTCAGGTGAACCGCGACCGTCAAAAGCTCGTGAGCTTTACCGAAGGCTGAGCTACGGCAATCCCGTAAGTTTTTGCACGATCCAGTCCGACACTCGCGTAGGCAACAGAGCTTTGATGGCGATGAATACGCTTCCCGGTAAAAAGGGTACGACGCGACGGGGCGTCGGATTGTGGCTTTCACAAGCAGCGACAAGGCTTCCTGCAACGCTAATCGGGTCGGCACCTTTGTCATGCAAATCGTGATGGAATGCCTTGAGTGTCCTTAACTGTGCAGCGTAGGCGGGTGCGCTTTCAATCCAGTGTTCAATTTGCTCTTTTTCCAGCGAGCCGAAACGTGTTTTCACGGCCCCGGGTTCTATAACTACCACCTCGACACCGTGAGGTCGTAGCTCGTGTCGGAGGGAGTCCGAGATTGACTCGACGGCGTGCTTTGTCGAATTGTAGGGGCCAAAAAACGGAACAGTCACTCGTCCCGCGACGGAGGATACGTTGACGATTCGACCGCGGCGACGCTCGCGCATTGCAGGTACAAAGGCGCGGGTGACCCGCACTAAACCCAGCACATTGGTCTTGAACTGTCGTTCCCATTCCTCGTCCGAGACTGCCTCCAGTGGTCCCACGACGGCGTAGCCTGCGTTATTCACCACTACGTCGGGTGCGTTTCCATCCAATGCGTCAAACACCGTTGCTGCAGCTGCATTGACGGAGCTGGCGTCGGTGACGTCCATTTCCAGCGCGGTAATGTTTTCGTAGCCTGCGTCCAGTTCGGCCAGCGCAGTCTGGTCGCGCCCGGCCGCGAAGACAGTGTGTTTTTTACTGGCCAGTAATATGGCTGCTGCGCGGCCAATGCCTGCGGTAGCGCCTGTGATCACAATACTCGACATTCAGCGTCTCTTTGTTGTGGTACCGGGTCTTGGGATTTGATCTCTCAGGTAGAGCATACCGACCTCTGCCGCTACAAAATAGCCTCGATGAGGCAAGGCCCTGGCGTGTTCATGGCCTCGGAAAACTGTGCCTGAAACTCGCTGCTGCTTCGAGCCTGACTGGCGCGAATGCCGAGCCCCGTCGCTATGCTGGCAAAGTCCATATCCGGGTTGGAGAGATCAAGCATGGACAGCGTCTTGGCGTTGGGCTCGCCTGCGCCGACCCTGGCCAGCTCAATATTGAGGATGGCGTAGCTCTTATTGTTGAGCAGAATGACGGTGACATCTGCATTCTCTCTCGCCATGCTCCACAATGCCTGAATCGTGTACATCGCAGAGCCATCAGCTTGCAGCGCAATGACTTTGCTATCCGGACGGGCCAGGGCGGCCCCCAGGGCAACGGGCAAACCCTGACCGATGGCGCCACCGGTGAGAGTAAGCCAGTCGTGTGGGGGGGCATTCTCGGTGCACAAAAACATCGCCAGGCCACAGGTGGCACCCTCATCGGAGACAATGGCGTTGTCGGGCATTTCGTTGCTCATGATTTGCCCGATGGTCAGTGGATTAAGTGTTTCGTCGTTCACTTCGTGGATCTGACGCTCATAAAGGGTCTCTGCGCTTTTCTCAATATTCAGGGCAGCCGTCAGGGCGGACACGGTACTGTCGGCATCCTCGCTCGGCTCTGCCAAAGTGTGAAGTTCGCAGTGTTCAGGAGTGAGCCAGCTCTCCTTGCCTGGATAGGCAAAAAAGCTTACCGGCGCCGCAACGCCCAGTAGTATGAGTTGCTCAAATGGCTCCAGGGCCTCGGCCGCCTGTTCGGCGAAGTAAGGCAGCCGCTGAACGGCGGCACGACCCGCGCCGCGCTGTAGTCGTGTCGGGAATGTCGCGCACATCAGTGTTACGTCATGGGCATCGGCTATGGCCCCCAGCTGTGCGAGATTTTCCTCACGTAGGGCCTTGCCTCCCAACATCAGTGCGGTTTTCTTACCGCTTTGGATAACTTCGGCGACGCGGGAAATCCGATCCGAGCGGACCGAGAGCACTTCGGGCGCTGGTAGCGCTGGCGCCGCTTCGCTTGCCGTATCCCAGGCGTGGTCCGCGGGTGCAATGAGCGTGGCGATTTGTCCGTTGCCGCGCATAGATGCCTGCACAGCGCGAGCGCCGCCTGCCGAGAGTTCCTCCGGGGTAGTGGCGATTTCTGTCCAGTGCGAACCCCAGCGAGCAATTCCCGGAAGATTTGAAGTCAGGGGTGCGTCAAACTGCAGATGGTAGCTGGCATGATCGCCAACGATGTTCACCACGGGAGATCCCGCCCGACGCGCGTTGTGCATGTTTGCCAGGCTGTTTGAAAATCCTGATCCCAAGTGGAGTAGGGTGGCCGCAGGCTTGTCAGCCATGCGCGCGTAGCCATCGGCAGCGCCTGACACAACGCCTTCAAACAGGCAGAGGACCGGGCGCATTTCCTCGGTTTTACCGATAGCGGATACCAGCTGCATTTCAGAGGTTCCGGGATTGGCAAAACAGATTTCTACGCCACTTTGGACGAGGGTTTGGAGTAGAGCTTCGGCGCCATTCATGAATAAATCTCCCAGGAGATAGCGATTTGTGATTTACATGGGGCTCGTATGATATTCGATAAAGCCCGCGTAATGTTTGTCCTAAAGCCTGCAGTCACCTAAAATCGCGGCCCCGCTTTTGCAACATCAGAGATCCGGTCTATGACGCTTAATCGTCGCTCCAAAAATATCACCGAAGGTGTCCAGCGTGCGCCTAATCGATCTATGTATTACGGCATGGGTTACGAAGAAGGCGACTTCAAAAAGCCAATGGTGGGTATCGCGAATTCCCATTCGACTATTACACCCTGTAATGCGGGGCTCCAGCCCTTAGCGGATGCTGCCCAGGAAGGTTTACGCGAAGCCGGCGCAAATCCGCAGGTCTTTGGCACACCGACAATATCTGATGGTATGTCCATGGGTACCGAGGGCATGAAGTACTCTCTGGTATCCCGGGAAGTTATTGCCGATTGCATCGAGACTTGTGTAGGCGGTCAGTGGATGGATGGGGTACTGGTCATAGGTGGCTGCGATAAGAATATGCCCGGGGGCATGATGGGCATGCTTCGGGCAAACGTGCCGTCGATATTTGTCTATGGCGGCACCATTCTTCCGGGGCGTCACAACGGACAGGATTTGAACATTGTCAGTGTCTTTGAGGCGGTAGGCGAGCACGCTGCGGGTCGCATCAAGGACGAGGATTTGTTGGCCATTGAACGCAATGCAATCCCGGGTACCGGCTCCTGCGGTGGAATGTACACTGCGAACACCATGAGCTCCGCCTTTGAAGCCCTGGGCATGAGCCTGCCTTATTCATCCACCATGGCGAATGTGGAATCCGAGATTAAAGACTCAGCGAAGCAAAGCGCCCTGACTCTCGTCGAGGCGATCCGTCAGGATATCAAGCCTCGCGACATCGTGACTAAAGAGTCTTTGGAAAATGCGGTGGCGGTGATTATGGCAACCGGCGGGTCTACCAACGCGGTGCTGCACTTTCTGGCCATAGCGCATGCTGCGGAAATTGACTGGAGTATTGATGATTTTGAGCGAGTCCGTCAGAAGGTCCCCGTTCTCTGCGATCTAAAACCCAGTGGTCAGTATCTCGCTATTGATTTGCACCGTGCGGGAGGGATCCCGCAGGTGATGAAGATTCTCCTGGACGGTGGCTTGCTCCATGGTGACTGTATGACTATTACCGGGGAAACCATTGCAGAGTCTCTAGCCGATGTGCCATCTGTACCTGCAGACCAGTCTGTGATTCGCACTCTGGATAATCCCATGTATGCCAAGGGGCATCTGGCGATTCTTCGTGGCAACTTGGCTGAAGAAGGCGCTGTGGCAAAAATCACCGGTCTGAAAAACCCTGTTATTACCGGGCCGGCGAAGGTTTTCGATGATGAGCAGTCGGCGCTGGACGCTATTCTGGCGGGTGCTGTGAAAGCAGGCGATGTTGTTGTACTGCGTTATCTGGGGCCAAAAGGAGGTCCGGGCATGCCGGAGATGTTGGCTCCTACCGGTGCTTTGGTGGGACAGGGTCTTGGTGAATCTGTGGGACTCATAACGGATGGACGGTTCTCCGGAGGTACCTGGGGAATGGTCGTAGGTCACGTGGCGCCGGAGGCCTACGCAGGCGGTTTGATTGCCCTGGTAGAAGAAGGCGATTCGATCACCATTGATGCTCACACGCTGAGCCTGCAACTGAACGTTGATGATGAGGAAATCGCTCGCCGCCGCAGTGCGTGGGTAAAGCCCGCGCCGAGGTACACGCGAGGCGTCCTTGCCAAGTTTGCCAATAATGCGGCAGCGGCAAGCCGAGGTGCTGTTTTGGACCTCTATGAAGACTAGGGCAACCCCGACAAAGCCACTGGCTTGCCTTAACGTGGCCCCATGACTCTTGCAGGCATCATCGCCTACTGCGATTTAGTGGCGGTAGGTGTATTTGCCGCGTCCGGCGCCCTTGCGGCGGCGGAAAAGCGACAGGACATCCTGGGCTTTATCCTGTTTGGAACGATCACCGGTGTCGGTGGGGGAACGTTGCGAGATCTGCTGCTGCAGCTGCCGGTATTCTGGATCAGCGATGTACGTTACCTTTGGGTCTGCATTACGGTGTCGGCCTTAACCTGGTACATCGCGCCCATGCTTTCCCTGCGGCGCAAGTTACTGCTTTGGGCGGATGCCATGGGACTTGCGTTGTTCTCTGTCCTGGGCTGCGCCAAAGCGTTGCAGTATGACGCCCCGTGGATTGTCGCGGTGGTCATGGGGGTGATGTCTGCAAGTTTTGGCGGTTTGATCCGGGACACACTCCTCGGTCGGGAGTCTGTGCTTCTGGGCGTCGAGATCTACGTCACCGCCGCCTTAGTGGGTGCGGGCGCTTATGTGGCGCTGGTGTCCACCGCGCTGGTATCGCCCGGCAGCGCGCTGTTGATTGCCATGCTGGCGGCCTTTGTGTTGCGCGCCGGTGCAATACAGGCGGGTTGGCGTTTGCCAAGTTATCGCCGTCTGGGCGATGGATCCTAGCTTAAACCCGCTTCGCCAGAACCTTGTCTCGCAGCCCCTCTTTGTAGCTACGAAGCCTTTCTCGTAATGCGTCGTCAGACGTGGAAAGCATCTGCGCGGCGAGGATGCCGGCGTTGGTCGCATTGTCGATAGCAACGGTAGCGACAGGGACTCCTGCCGGCATTTGTACGATTGATAGCAGGCTGTCTTCCCCTGCGAGCTTGGTGGCCGCTACCGGTACACCGATAACCGGTAAAACTGATAACGATGCGACCATGCCCGGTAGATGCGCAGCGCCACCGGCCCCGGCGATGATGACGCGAAGCCCGCGAGCCTCCGCTTCGGTGGCGTAACTGTAGAGTTTGTCCGGTGTTCGGTGCGCGGATACGATTTCCACTTCGCACTGCACATCCAGCATATCCAGAATGTCTTTGGCAGAGCGCATCACGGGAAGATCCGAGTCGCTGCCCATGATGATACCTACGCGTATGGTCATGCTGAACGAGCCTCTTCTTGAATTCGATTCCAATTGCTATGAGTGGCAGCGAGTGCGTCCTGTGCAGAGGCGGCGACCGCAGTGACGTGCCCCAGCTTGCGCATAAGGCGAGCGGGACTTTTTCCGTACCAGTATACGATTGCGCTATCCGTTCCGTCCTCTGTGCCGGATTGACGGTGGATGCCTTGTTCTTTTAATGCGGGCGTACACAGCAGGTTGCGCATGGCAACGGGAGTCTGCAGAGAACTGTCCCCCAGAGGCATGCCCGCCACCGCACGCAGATGCTGCTCGAACTGCGAGCTGGCACAGGCCTCGATGCTGTAGTGGCCGGAGTTGTGTACGCGGGGGGCTATCTCGTTGATCAGAACCCGATCATCGGACAGGAGAAACATTTCGACGCCGAATACGCCCACGCCGTTCAAGGCCTCCACGGCTCGGTAGGCGAGAGTTGTAGCAGCAGTTTCGACTTCTGCACTGATGTTCGCCGGCGCGCTCACTGTGTCGAGTACTGAGTAGTCGGTTTCAAAGGTCATGTCCACGGGGCCGAAGTGTGTGGTCTCACCGTTACTTCCCCGAACCACCAATACCGCTATCTCTTTAAAATCTCCCGCAAACTGTTCGAGCATGGTGCTGCCCGGCCAGGCTTTTTGCAGCTCATCCACGCTGCGAATGAGCTGCACACCACGGCCATCAAAGCCACCGCGCAGCGCTTTTTGAACAAAGGGATAGCCTAAGGTCTCGCCGGCGTTCTTGAGCTGATCAGTGTCGCCATCAGTAATGACGAAGGGCAGGGTGGCGAGTTTGTTCTCGGCCAACCAAATCTTTTGTTTGGCTTTGTCCTGCAGTATTTCGATGGCGGACAAAGGCGGGAGGCAGGAGACCAGGCCTGTCGTCTCTGCGGCTCGCAGCTGCGCTACGGTGGCTTCCGGGATGTCCTCACGTTCGTAAGTGATGACATCGCAGCGCTCAATAAGCTCGGCGACGGCTTGAGCATTATCCATAGCAGCTTCGATCGCGGAGGTGGCCTTTTGCGCTGCAGCGCAGTTTCGATCGCCCGTGAGCATCACCGTGGCGATGTCGAGCCCGGGGGCTGCTTCACAGAGCAGCATGCCCAACTGTCCGTCGCCAATAATACCTACCGTCTTCGTCTGTACGCTTTCGTCTGTCATAAAACCAGTAATGTTGATGCTTTAAAAACGCCGCCAGCGGAGTTTCCGCATAGCCTAAAAAAGCCGCGTAGTTTACTGCGTTTAGTCGCTGCTGTGGTGACAACTTGCATCAGTGGCATTGGCGGACTCAAATCGCTATTCTCGCCGCCCCGACGCATTGGTAGACGATTATGAACACTGACATCCCGCGTACCCTGGGCGATATCCTGGATAGTCGTCGATCTTGCCGGGCGTTTTTGCCGCGCTCTCTTTCCGACGATGAGCTTCGATCGCTCTTGGCGCCAAGCTTGCGAGCGCCGAGCAATTGCAATACTCAGCCCTGGTATTTTCATGTGGCCTCAGGCCCCGTGTTGGAGCGCTTGCGCAAGCGTCTGCCGGAGGACTTTGCCGCAGGCCGGATGACGCTGGATTTCCCCTATGAGGGGAAGTACAGCAATGAGTTCAAGGAGCGCCAGTACGCCTCGGCACGAGCTCTGTACAGTGCAATGGGTATAGAGCGGGAGGATCGCGATGCGCGTCAGACAGCTTTTATGCGAAATTTCACGTTCTTCGACGCGCCGCATGTGGGCTTCTTTTGTTTGCCCGATGGGTTTTCCGAGCGGGAAGCTTGCGACCTTGGCATGTTTGCGCAGTCAGTGATGCTTCTACTGGAGGCAGCCGGTCTTGGGAGCTGCCCTCAGACAGCGTTGGGCTTTTTGTCGGATTCTGTGCGCGAGGAGTTATCGATACCCCGGGATCAGCGGCTGATGTTCGGTTTGTCCTTTGGCTATCCCGACCCCGAGGCGCCGGCAAACAGCTGCATGACCGATCGGGCAGCTGCGAGCGAGTTGATCACCTTGCATCGATAGCAAAGTTCTTGGTGGTCAACCAGTCTTGGAGCCCGCTGAGCGGGTCTCGCGTTTAGGGCGCAACGAAATCAACGACTTCCAGATTAAAGCCGGAAAGTGCGTTAAAGCGCATGGGGCTGGACATAAGGCGCATGCGCCGCACGTTTAAGCGCTGGAGTATCTGCGCGCCGGTGCCGATGAAACGATAGTTTTGTAAACCGGCTGAGCCGTCGCCCGATTGGTCCGCGGAGTTGTTGGGGAATGCCTCAATGTCGGCGATCTGGCTCTCCATGGATCGGCTTTGTCCAATGAGGATCAGTGCGCCTCGGCCTTCTTCTGCGATGCGCGCCATAGCGCGGCTCAAGGACCATCCCTCTCGACCCGCAATCTGAGTGTTGAGAACGTCGCGGAGCATATTGACTGGCTGCACACGTGTGAGGACGTCCTGATCTGCAGCTAAATCGCCTTTAACTAGAGCGTAGTGCAGGGTGTCATCGACGAGATCTTTAAAGGTGTGGAGTTCAAATTCTCCGTGCTGGGTTTCCACACAGCGGTGCGAGACGAGTTCTACAGACTGCTCATGCAGTGATCGGTAGGCAATGAGGTCGGCGATGGTGCCCATGGGCAGGTCATGTTTCGCAGCGAACACTTCGAGCTCCGGTCGTCTCGCCATCGTGCCATCTTCGTTCATGATTTCGACGATCAAAGCAGCGGGCTCAAAGCCCGCCATGCGTGCTAAGTCTACGCCGGCTTCCGTATGTCCGGCGCGTCGCAATACACCGCCTTCTTTTGCTACCAGAGGAAAAATGTGTCCCGGTTGGCGAATATCGGTAGGGCCGGCATCGGCCCCTGCGGCTACTTTTACCGTGTGAGCGCGCTGAATAGCGCTGATCCCCGGGCCACGACTTTCTGCAGCATCAATGGAGACAGTAAAGTTGGTCTCGTGTTGGGAGCGGTTATCCCGGACCATCAGGGGGAGCTGTAACTGTCGCGCGCGCTGCTCCGTTAGTGGCATGCAGATCAGACCGCAGGCCTCGCTCGCAAAAAAATTGATGAGTTCCGGCGTTACTGCTTCTGCTGCAATGATCAGATCGCCTTCGTTCTCTCGATCCTCATCATCCATAAGGATGACCATCCTTCCTTGACGGATGGCCTCGATAAGATCGGGAACGCTGCTAAGAGCCATAATTACTATCCTGCTTGTGCAAACAATGCACGGTTAAGGCGAGTGTTAGATCATCTCTATGGCGACGGCCGTCGCTTCGCCACCGCCGATACATAGCGCTGCAACTCCGCGCTTGCCACCCGTTTTACGCAAGGCGTACATCAGGCTGACAATGATTCGTGAACCCGTTGAGCCGATGGGGTGACCCTGGGCGCAAGCGCCGCCATGGATGTTTACCTTGGCGTGGTCCAGGCTGTGCTCCCGCATGGCCAGCATGGTGACCATCGCAAAGGCTTCATTGATTTCAAAGAGATCTACGTCGGAGGCACTCCAACCGGTTTTCTCGAAGAGTGTCTTAATCGCACCGCCCGGAGCAGTGGTGAACTCCGCAGGTTCCTGACTGTGGCGACTATGGGCGACGATGCGGGCCATCCCGGAAATGCCTCGGGCAGCGGCTTCGTCAGCTGACATCAGGAGGAGTGCGCTGCCGCCATCCGAAATAGAGCTGGCGGTTGCTGCGGTGATTGTGCCGTCTTTGGCAAAGGCGGCGCGCATGGAGGGTATGCGATCGACATTCGCCTTATGGGGTTGCTCATCATCGCTGACTACCGTGTCGCCCCGTCGACTGGTGACGGTAACCGGCGCTATTTCTGGCGCCAAGGAACCATCGTCAATAGCTGCCTTGGCACGGCGCAGCGATTCGATGGCAAAAGCATCCATGTCTTCGCGGCTAACGCTCTCTCGGTCTGCCGTCGCCTGGGCAAAGGTGCCCATAGAACAGCCGTCGTAGGCGTCTTCCAGACCGTCCATCATCATGTGATCGAAGGCGGTGGCAGAGCCCAGACGGAAACCGCTGCGCGCGCCCATAAGCAGGTGCGGTGCGTTGCTCATGCTCTCCATGCCGCCCGCAAGGACGATGTTGTTGGTTCCGGCAATGATGCTGTCATAGCCAAATATGGTGGCCTGCATACCACTACCGCAGGCTTTGTTGACCGTTACCGCACCGGTGCTTACGGGGATGCCAGCAGCAATAGACGTCTGTCGCGCAGGGCACTGCTTGAGACCCGCTGGGAGTACGCAGCCCATAAAGACTTCATTCACGGCAGAGGGCTCTACGCCGCACTTTTCCAGCGCAGACTTCGCGGCAACGGCGGCTAATTCAGGCGCGGGCACGGATGATAATGCCCCTTGAAGGCCTCCCATGGGGGTGCGGGCACCGTCAACAATTATGACGCTTTGCTCACTCATGACGTTATTCCTTGGATTGGCTGTCGGCGGGGGCGTGATTTAGCCACAGTGTCTGCATCCGCTCAAGCCTGATCTGCGCCTGTCACTTCGGGGAGCAGGTTGTTTGTTGCCACGAATCGCTTCCCGCGCACGGCCTCACGAAAAGCACGGGGGCTGAGTGCTGTAGCACTGCGAAATGCCTGGGAGAAACGACTGGGAGACTGAAACCCGCAGCGCCAGGCAATATCCGCAAGAGCGAGATCCGAGTGCTGGAGTAGCGCTTTGGCCTCCCGGATCCGCAGATTCAGGAGATAGCGCATCGGCGTCTCACCGGTTGCTTTTCGGAATCGTCGGCCAAAGCTGCGCGCGGATAAGCCACTGAGCGCGGCCAGGCTGTTGATGCTGTGGGTATCTGCGGGATGTAATTGCATATGATCCTGCGTGTCACGAATGACTGCATCGTGGTGTGCGCCGGTGGATTCTTGCAAAAATGCGGCTGTTTCATAGGACTGTCGCGCCTCAGGAGAAAACTGCGCCTCCACGGTTCGAGCGATACGTTCGCCGTACCACTGCTCTACAAAGTGCACCATAAAGTCGCCGATGGAATTCACGCTGCCTACGCAGTACAAGCGGTCGCTCTGGGTTATTAAGTGCCTGCGCTTTAGATGCACCGGAGGGTAGGTTTGCTCAAAGCGATCAAAGTCGTGCCAGTGGGTGGTCGCTGGACGCCCGTCGAGCAGCCCGGTTTCGGCAAGCAGAGTACTGGCAGTTCCCACGCTGCAAACACTCGCTCCTTGTTCATGCAGCGCCCTGATCTTCGGGAGCCAGCCCTGGGCTTGCTGCAGTACCCGCCGGGGGTGCCGCCAGATCGCTGGGAGTATCAACAGGTCACAGCTTGCAAGGTCTGCTAAATCGCCATCGAGGGCGAGGCGGAGTCCCGAATCCAGCGTGATGGCAGTGTCTTGCTGCGTGCCCAGCAGCTGGATCTCAGCGCTAATGCCGCGACCTCGGCTTGTCTGGGACATCTGCGCAGCGGCATGCAGTATTTCTGCAGGCAGTGTGACGCTGGTTGCCAGAGCCTCGGGGTAGAGAAGGAGCGCGGCGGTGGGCATAGAGTGATCTCTGTGGCTTTATATATAAAGAATATGACGCTTATAGGATATAGATAAAGCATATCACTGCCTACACTGGGCTTTCTAAAGTCTTTGTGCAGGAATCCCCGTGGGACAAGCTCTACCCGTCATTGTCAGCTTAGGTGGTGTTAACAGCGCTGGCCGCAGCTCCATGCATCATGGCCATGCCCGCATGGTAGAGAGCGCTATCACCAGCGAGCGTCGCAGCCAAATGCTCACATCCCTGCGTCAGCTCACCGGCGCTGCGCATGATGATGAGGCTTCGTTGCTGCAGCGCACG
This sequence comes from Congregibacter sp., assembly GCF_965662665.1. Taxonomy (NCBI): domain Bacteria; kingdom Pseudomonadati; phylum Pseudomonadota; class Gammaproteobacteria; order Cellvibrionales; family Halieaceae; genus Congregibacter; species Congregibacter sp. The sequence continues at coordinate 11,286 of NZ_CBFIIF010000042.1, forward strand.
CTGATTCGGCGCATTGGGGCGGCGCACTTCGATCCGTCCCGAGTCGCCTGGAATCAACGTCTGCCTACGCGGAGCAATGGCAGCCCCGTAAGTTTTGAACTGCACAAACGCTACCTGCCTGAGCCGGTACCTGACGATTGGCAACTGCTCAGTGGTGATGACGAAGACCATGTTCGGGTGCAGATCATCGGGGAACAGCAATTTTTATTGCCCACGCACCGGGAGTTCGAAGTCAAGGCCGCCAGCCAATTGCCGGATGGCTTTGATCCAGCGGCGCTCTACCAGTCCCGAAACCATCCGCGAGGCCTGGCGATGTCGGTGTATGGGGCGAGTGACGCCTTGGGTAATCTTGGTATGGACTGGGATGCCCTTAAATCCACCCTGGCTCCGGATCAGATTAGCGTCTATGCGGGCAGTGCCATGGGGCAATTGGACGACAACGGTGCCGGGGGCATGCTCAAGGCCCGTTATCGTGGCAGTCGTGTTACTTCCAAGTACTGTCCTTTAGGGCTTGCGGAGATGCCTGCGGACTTTGTAAACGCCTACGTGCTGGGCGCAGCGGGCTCTACCGGCGCAACCCTCGGCGCCTGCGCCTCGTTTCTGTACAACCTTCGTCACGCGATTCACGACATTCGCTCAGGACGCGCGCGAGTGGCATTTGTGGGCGCTGCCGAAGCTCCGATCACACCCGAGGTCATGGAGGGCTACGCGGCCATGGGTGCTCTGGCTACCGACAAAGGTCTTCGCCAGCTTGATGGGCTCGGCGAAGATGCTGATCCGGATCACCGCCGTGCTTGCCGACCGTTTGGCGAGAACTGTGGTTTCACCATTGGTGAATCTACACAGTTTATTGTGCTTTTTGATGACCAGTTGGCTTTAGAGACAGGTGCCAACATTCTTGGTTCGGCCGCCGACGTATTCATTAATGCAGACGGGTACAAAAAGTCTATCTCGGGCCCCGGGGTGGGCAATTACCTCACCATGGCGCGGGCTGCTGCCTGCGCTCGATCTATTGTCGGGGAGCGAGGACTCCGTGAGGGTGGCTTCGTGCATTCTCACGGTACGGGGACGCCGCAAAATCGTGTGACGGAATCCGTAATTCTTAGTCGTGTGGCCGGTGCCTTTGGCATTGAACATTGGCCTGTGAGCGCGATTAAAAGCTACGTCGGACACTCCCTCGCTGCGGCATCGGGTGATCAAATCGCCGCAACTCTGGGAAGCTGGGCGGAGGGTTGGTTGCCGGGTATCTCGACCACCGAGCGTCTAGCTGACGACGTGGCTACGCAAAATTTGAGCTTTACTATGGAGCACCGGGAGCTGGATCTGGCAAAGCAGCGCTATGCACTCATCAACGCAAAGGGCTTTGGTGGTAACAATGCGTCGGCCACACTGTTAAGCCCGGTGCAAACCATGGAGATGCTCCGGTCTCGCCACGGGGAAGCGCGCATTACAGCATGGGAGCGCGCCCAGGAGTCTGTAAAAATCGCTCAGGAAGCGCGCGAGGCGAGGGTGCTGGCTGGAGAAGAGTCGCCCCGTTATCTCTTTGACAACAATGTTCTGGGTGACGAAGCCGTTGAATTCGATGATCACAGCGTTTCTGTTGCGGGCCAGAGGGTCTCACTAGTACAGTCCAACCCCTTCGAAGACTAGCGACGACAGCGTAAATGGCTCCAGACTGTGTTATCCCGCCCTGTGAGTGGTGATCGGGAGCATCGCGTTACGCTTAAGCCTATCGCGGGCCTCCAACGCGAGCTGATACTGCAGACGCACGACCCAAGCAGTGATCTGGTCTCTCACAAGCTGCACAGTGAGCGTCAGTGGGAACCCTTCGAGACAGAGCTTTGGCTTGCATCACAAAGAGCGGGTGACTTTGTCGTCGATGTGGGGGCCAACCTTGGATATTTCAGCATTCTCAGTGCGCTGCATTCCCGTCAAGCCGCCCATGTGGTTGCCGTTGAACCGGCGGCAGACAACCTGGCACTTCTGCAGCAAAACCTCATGCTTAACGACTGTCAGCGCAATGTAGAAATTGCTCCGATTGCTCTGGGCGATCACGAGGGAGAGGGGGCGTTGTATCGCAACGAAAATAATCGCGGCGATCATCAGATTTATCCCGGAGACGGGGATCGTGCGAAAGAGTCTATTACGGTACGAAATGGCACAGAGCTGCTGTCTCCAATGATGATGCGCATCGATCTGCTTAAGGTAGACACTCAGGGGAGTGAATACGCTGTCATGACGGGCTTATTGCCACTGTTACAAAAAAGTGGTCCTGGTTTGCGCATTTTGCTGGAGCTCACCCCATACTCCTTGCGACTCGCTAAGAGCAGTGGCAGGGAACTGCTTACGCTCATTGCAGACCTGGGATTGTCATTGTGGATCGTTGATCATATCGAGCATCGTCTCGTCGCCTCTGACGCGCAGGCTCTGTGTGAATGGTCTGACAATGTTGATGCAACCTCTGGCGACCGAGGTTTTATGAATATCTATGCGGGCACGGCCCCGGCTGATTTGTCTCAGTGAAGGGTAAAGGCTGAAGGGGCAACACCTCTAGACCAGTATGTTGGCCAGCCGCCTATCGCTGTTATGATGCCCGACCAGTTTTAGCGACGAGCACTTCATGGCGACGGTATTTAACGGCCTTAGCTTTCTTCAGCAGCGCAATTCCATGCCCAAGCTTACGGGGCCAGGCCCCGATGCGGACGAGCTCGAGCAGATGCTTCTTTGTGCTTTGAGAAGTCCCGACCATGCACGGTTACGGCCCTGGCGTTTCGTTAGTTTTCAAGGGCAGCGAAGACATGCTTTTGGAGAGCTGCTGCGAGACTCTCTACTGCGGCGGGATCCCGAAGCCGATCAGACAGCACAGGACCGCGCCTTGAATGCGCCGCTGCGTGCGCCACTACTGATTGCTGTGATCGCGTCCTTCACAGAACATCCCAAAGTGCCAGCTTGGGAGCAGCGGATGTCTGCGGGCTGCGCTGCCTTTAGTCTCACCCTCGCCGCGGAAGCGCTGGACTACGGTGCGATCTGGCGAACGGGTGCTTTTGCCGAGGACTCCCAGCTGCTTCGTGATATCGGCGGTGCTGACAACGAAGAGTTCGTAGGTTTTGTGTACATCGGGCGCCGGGACTGCCAGCCAAAGCCGGTTCCAACGCTTGCCACGGATGACTTCCATCGAGCCTGGTGACAAGCGATTTCGCAACAGTAAGTCTTAGTGTATTGATAGAATATCGCGAGTTTTGCGAAGATAGAGACAGCCGATAAGCAAGGAGAATGTAATGCAGCAGGAACAGATTACCCAGCCTACCTTTGAGACGCTGGATTTGAGCGTCAATGATCACGTTGCGGAAGTTTTTCTTAACCGTGGCGATAAGGCCAACTCTATGAACGTCACCATGTGGCGCGAATTACAGGCCTGTTTTGAATGGCTGGACAGTGAGCCTACGGTGCGCACAGTGATTTTGGCCGCTCATGGGAATCACTTTTGTGCCGGCATCGATCTGAACATGCTGATGGATGTGCAAGGGCAGAACAAGGATCCCGCACGTCGCGCTGAGTCTTTCCGGCGTAATGTGTTGGTGATGCAGGACAACCTGTCAGCCATGGAGAAGTGTCGAAAGCCCGTGCTGGCAGCGATTCACAACACCTGTATTGGTGGCGCCATGGATATGGTGACCTGCGCTGATATGCGTTACGCCACGGCGGATGCATGGTTCTCTATTCGTGAAGTCGATATCGGTATGACTGCGGATGTAGGCACCCTCCAGCGGCTCCCAAAAATCATTCCCTATGGCGTCGCCTGCGAGCTTGCTTACACCGGCCGGAATATGGGCGCTGACGAGGCGCAGAGTGTGGGCCTGGTGAACAGGGTCTTCGCTGATAAGGAGGCCTTGCTCGAAGGCGCTCGAGAGACGGCCGCCATGATAGCCAGCAAGGCGCCGCTTGCGGTGCGCGGTAGCAAAGAGATGCTGCTTTACAGCCGTGATCACAGCGTTCAGGAAGGACTGAATTACATTGCGACCTGGAATGCCGGCATGCTGAGCGCCCAGGATCTTCAGGAAGGGCTTCAGGCGCAGATGGAAAAACGCGCCGCTGATTACGAAAACTAGGCGCTACTTAAGCGGCCCCAGGCAGCCCTAGGGGTTGCCCGGGTACTTATCCATTTCTATAAAGGGATGCAGCGATAAGGCTATGCCTTCGTTGACGTACTCGTTGTTCTCGAGAATTGCTCGTCGGCGAATATAGCGCCCGGTAGACGATCGTGCGTCGATCGCAGCAGTAGCGTCCAAACCGCCGCGACTCACAAAAAGTCGTTTAAGTTCTGTATCGAAAATAGTGACTTGCAGGGATGCCACGGAGGCGGTCATGGACCAGTCGAAATCCGCGCTTACGCCGGTGCCCGGCCCCTGCATTGACGGACGACGGGAGACACCGTCCCAGCGACCTATGTGCTTAAGGCCATTGTTGAAGGCAACATCCAGCTCCACGACATCCGTAAACACAAATGCGTCCAACTCACCGCTTTCGGCAAAGCGATCCCGAACACTGGTCATGATCTGCGAGAAGGTTTTCATGTTTACACGACCGCTCGTGGGGTCCACCGGGTCGCCAAAGGCGCGTACCGCTGAGTTCCAGTGCTGCTTAAATTCTCGCTGCGGTAAGACAGTGTAGCCGTTGGCTTTCATGTAACTGGCGAGACGCGCATCTATGCGTGGTTCGGCTTCCTTAAGATAGTTTCTCGAGGGGCTGCCGAGGTTTATATGCGGAATCACGACGGTTTTGACCGGTTTCTCCGTAAGCCGCTCAGACTCTACTTCAAAGGGGAACACCGTCGGGTTGTAGCCACCGCCGGAAGCGCAGGCTGTGAGCCATAAAACGGAGGACAGGGTCAGTAGTAGCAGCTTTTTTGGCATTTTCTTGGGTAACATGTTGAGGTTAGATTTATGAAGCGCGCATGGTAACAAACTTGACAGCAAACGAAGAACAGTTCGAACAGGGTAGGGCGCAGCAAGAACCACTGTACGCCACGGTGAGTGGTGCGGGAGCCCCTGTGATTCTCTTACACGGCTTGTTCGGTATGGGAAGCAATCTCGGGGCCCTGGCGCGGGCCTTGGCTCAAGACTTTGAAGTGCATCAATTGGACCTTCTCAATCACGGTCGCTCCCCATGGCAGGCGAATACGAACCTCGAAGATCTTGCTCTGAGCGTTGCGAGCTATATTCATAGCAATAACCTGGGTCAGGTTGCCGTCGTTGGCCACTCCCTCGGTGGCAAAGTTGCCATGCAGCTCGCGCTCAGCCGACCTCAGGATGTTGCAGCCCTGGCGATTGCAGATATTGCGCCGGTCGATTATCCCGCATCTCACGACGCGGTGTTCTCTGCCCTCACGGCAGTGAAGGCAGCCCGCCCTGCATCGCGCGCGCAGGCCCGGGAGGTCATGGAGGAGTTCGTGGAGGAGGCTGGGGTTGTGGGCTTCTTGGCCCTGAGCCTAAGGCGCGATAGTGACGGTAGCTACCTGTGGCGATTCAATGTGCAGGCCTTGCAGGACAACTATGCCTACTTCAGGGCCCCACCAAAGGGCCTGCCTTGTGCAGCTCCGGCCTTGTTTATTTACGGATTAGACTCCACCTATGTAAATGAAGAAGCTAAGGCCGAGGCTGCGGCGCTGTTTCCGGCGGCGCAGTTTGCGGGTATAGCGGATACAGGACATTGGTTGCACGTAGAGAAGCCTCGGGAGTTTAATACCGCAGTGCTTGAGTTTTTACGGCAAAGTTTGCGGTCACAAGGAAGTTAGTAATGACCTTGAGTATTTGGGATTTGGTGTTTGTCGCCGTTTTTGGTGGTGGTGCCTGGTACCTATTTAGTGGCACTCGTGTTCGGGAGTTGGCAGTTGCAGCAGCAAAGCGCTCCTCGGAACTGGCCGACATTCAGTTGCTGGATCAGTCCGTGGCACTTTCCAAGACTTCCTTAAGTCGCGATGGCAATGGCATATGGCGAGTTTGGCGGCAGTATCGTTTTGAATACAGTCGCGACGGAGTTGGTCGCGAGATCGGCCATATCATAATGCTTGGGCCTCGCCTGCAGGCGGTGTTGGTGGCTGAGGCACCCACAGTTCATTAGGCATGAGCATCGGCTAAGCGCTCGCAGCCGCCACGCATTCTGAGTTGCTTAGTGATTTCCTCAAAAGCCCTGCAAGGCTCGCGTGAGAATCACTGCCGCTACCATCGTGAGCAGCAGTGCAAAAACCCGATCAATCCGACTGGCATTTTCGCGCAGTGTATCTATCCATTTTCCCCGGCTGAAGACCAGGGTTATCAGCGTGTACCAAAGCCCATCGATAAAGAGGGCCGTGGCCACCAGCGCCAGTTGGCTTGAGGCGCTTGCGTCCGGGCGCACGAATTGACTAAACAGTGCCAGCATAAACACCGCGAGCTTTGGGTTCAGGAAGGCAATAGCAAAGCCGTCCCGAGCCGCCATGCCGACTTTTGCGACCGCTTGCTCGCTGTTTGCCGCCGGAGACTGGGCGCTACGCCAAAGTCCCAGAGCTAGCCACAGTAGGTATAGCGCCCCGGCACTCTGCAGGACTAGGAACACACCAGTGCCCGCTGAAAGAAGGGTGCCGAGGCCCAGCACGGTGATCCCAGCGTAAATACCAACACCGGCAGCATGCGCCCACGAGGCAGCCAGACCGCTTAGTTTTCCCCCGTTAAGACTCGCGCTGACAACGACCGCCAAACTGGGGCCGGGAGAGGCGGCTCCTGCAAGGCAGAGGCTGGCCAAACCGAGCCATTCCCAAAAACTCATAGGCGGTTGGCTGTCGAAGAAAGACGCCGTGACCGTCGTGTCTCCTGTGACAGCAGTGTGGCAATGGTGTTGCAGCAGTAAAACCCAGGCCTATTCATCGTTTTTGTCCGGGTTGTCCACAAAACCTGTGGATAAAGCAGTGCACAATTTGTTTAGCATGCCCGTAATCCCCTGTGTTGCGGCCACTTTGTCACGCTGGTTAAATTTCGATCAATGTCATAAAAACGATTTAAAACAATAGCTTATAAGTGTCTTTTCACGGCAAGACTGCGCGATGTAACGTAACTCCAATATTCTGAGAGGATGCATCATCGCTGTGCATAACAATTTTCGGATGCTACCGACATTAACCTTGCTGCGAGTAACACATCTACAGTTCGTAACAGTAGCGTCACGCGGTTGTCACAAATGCCGTAGTCATCCGCGGTAGATACACCCCGAGGTACAGGTTTCCCTGATCTCTATTGCTGACAGAGTGGGTAAGGTGGGTAGCACACGGTCCCATATCCAGCGACAGAGGTTTTCGCTGGTGGGATTTTCGAGTCCCTCGATGTCATTCAGGTAATAGTGATCCAGCTGTTCAACGACCGGTTTGCACGCCGCTTTGATATCCCCGAAGTCCATGACCCAGCCCGTGGACTCTCCCGGCTCACCGGCTACGTACACTCGCAGCTGAAACGAATGGCCATGGAGCCGTTCGCATTTGTGTCCGGGCGGCACCTTGGGCAAGCGATGCGCGGCCTCGAAGTGAAAGTCCTTAAAGATTTCCATTGAGCGTCTCCAAAATCTAAGCCGAGTATGTTCAACCTAAGTCCTCGGAATTGAAAGTCTTGGAATCGGCATTTTTTGTGGGAAGTGATGTTAATCCCCGAGCCGCCCAACTGCTTGTATGGGGCCTCACAAGAGGGCAATTGATAAGGGGCGGATTGCTGAGGGACGCTTAAAAAAAACGATGATTGCACTGCGAGAAGTGAATTTCATGAGTGCCGGTAAAATCCGTTGACAGGCAAAGGCAAGGCTCTATAATGCGCCCCTCCAACGCGGGTGATTAGCTCAGCTGGGAGAGCATCTGCCTTACAAGCAGAGGGTCGGCGGTTCGATCCCGTCATCACCCACCACGTTGCCCAAGGCCTTCACTGGCTAAGTTTCCTGACCGAGACGAGGATCGTGGATTGCGCGTTGTCTACCCTGGAGCGGTAGTTCAGTTGGTTAGAATACCGGCCTGTCACGCCGGGGGTCGCGGGTTCGAGTCCCGTCCGCTCCGCCATTATCTTGCACTTAATTGCATCGAACGCGCATCTGATTATTTGCGAAGGTCAGTACACGCTGCTTCCCGACAATCACTTACGCGGCGTTTCGCCAGAAGGCGAAGCCTATACCCTGGCGCGAATTAGATTGCGAACCG
>NZ_CBFIIF010000043.1:0-17965 GCF_965662665.1 Congregibacter sp.
ACGGTGAGCGCAATATTACTGTGCCCGCCGGTGGCAAGCTTCTTCAGACGCTCTCTGAAGCCAATGTGTTCCTGGCGTCGGCCTGCGGAGGCGGTGGTACCTGCGCGCAGTGTAAGTGCATCGTCACTGAAGGGGGTGGCTCGATGCTGCCCACCGAGGAGTCCCACTTTACCCGTCGCGATGCAACGGATGGCTGGCGTCTCTCTTGCCAGACTGCGGTCAAGCAGGATATGAAAATCCAGGTGCCCGAAGAGGTGTTTGGCGTAAAACAGTGGGAATGCACCGTCGAGAGCAACCCTAATGTAGCGACGTTTATTAAAGAGCTGACGCTGCGTCTTCCTGAGGGCGAAAGTGTGGACTTCCGTGCGGGCGGCTATGTGCAGCTCGAATGTCCCCCTCATCTGGTTAACTACGGCGACTTTGACGTCGATGAAGAATATCGCGGTGACTGGGAGCGTTTCGGCTTTTTCAAGATGTCATCCAAGGTGGACGAGACCGTTATTCGCGCCTATTCCATGGCTAACTACCCCGAAGAAAAGGGCGTGGTGAAGTTCAATATTCGAATCGCCACGCCGCCTCCGGGCAGCGAGGGTATAGCGCCGGGGCAAATGTCCTCCTGGGTGTTTGGTCTTAAGCCCGGTGACAAGGTTACGGTGTATGGACCCTTTGGGGAGTTCTTCGCGAAAGATAGTGATGCTGAAATGGTGTTCATCGGCGGTGGTGCAGGCATGGCTCCCATGCGCTCGCACATTTTTGACCAGCTCAAGCGTCTTGGCAGCAAGCGTAAGATCTCCTTCTGGTACGGCGCTCGCTCCCTTCGCGAGATGTTTTACGTCGAGGATTACGACGGCCTCGCTGCAGATAATGAGAACTTTGATTGGCACGTGGCCCTCTCTGATCCGCAGCCCGAAGATAACTGGGATGGGTTAACCGGATTCATCCATAACGTGCTCTTCGAGGAGTATCTTAAGGATCATCCCGCTCCTGAGGACTGCGAGTACTACATGTGCGGCCCCCCCATGATGAATGCAGCGGTGATCAAAATGCTGACTGACCTCGGCGTAGAGCCCGAGAACATCATGCTGGATGACTTCGGCGGGTAAGGGCAGCGGCAGGCTCGGATTCGAGCCACCTCCTGCACAACGCTATGCATCATAATTTTCGTATCGCGATAACCGCCTTATTGGCGGTTTTCCTGCTGTCGTCCTGCGCTGATCGTCCGAGCCGAGTGGTGCTTAAGGGTGGCACCATGGGCACAACATGGTCTGTGATCTACAGTGAGCCTGAGCAGGACGGCCCGGGAGTGAGTGCTGAGGAGTTGCAGACGCTAATAGAGACCGAGCTCCTCGCCATCAATCAAACGCTGTCGACCTATATTCCGGAGTCGGAAATTTCGCTCCTCAATAGTAGTCCCGATGAATCCTCCGTACTCCTCTCCTCACGATTTTCCACGGTTCTGGATGCGGCTTTGTCTGTAGGGGGGCTTACTGATGGAGCTTATGACGTCACCGTGAGGCCCTTGGTAGAGCTTTGGGGTTTTGGTGCCAGGACGCGTGAACCCGTTCCGCCGACGGAGGCTCAGATTCAGGCGGCTATGGTATTCGTTGGCGCACATCGCCTGTCCTGGAACGCCGAGGCCTCGACGCTTAGTCGTCCTGCCGGGGTTGAAGTGGACCTGTCGTCTATCGCTAAGGGCTACGCGGTTGATCAGCTCTCGGACATGCTTGCCGCGCGCGGTGTGGTAGACAGTCTGGTCGAGATTGGTGGCGAACTGCGGGCCAGGGGACAGCGCCCCGAAGGAGGCCTCTGGCGTCTTGCAGTAGAGTCTCCAGATCCCTCGCAAAGCCGGTTTATCGAGGCGCTGGCGGTGAGCGATGCCGCAGTGGCAACCTCCGGCGATTACCGAAATTATTTCGAATATGAGGGGCGCCGCTATTCCCATCTCGTAGATCCGCGAAGTGGCTACCCCGTGGCGCATGAACTGGTTTCCGTGACGGTGGTCCACAGGGAGTGTATGACTGCTGACGCGCTCGCTACGGCGCTACTGGTGTTGGGCCTGGATGCTGCGCTCCAACTGGCGAAGAGTCAGGGTATTGCTGCACATTTTGTCGCTCGGGGTGAGGAGGCGCTTGAGGTACACTACACCCCGGCGTTTGAAGCCTACAGGCAGAATACGCAGGCAGGGGAGAGTCCCTAGAGAGAACGGTCGCCTTTGCGACGCGCGATCGTCAGAGTGGAGTTGTTATGGTTTTTGTTCTCGCATTTCTCGTGATGGGTCTGATTATGGCCGGGATGGCTATTGGTGCCATGGCCGGGCGCGGTCCTCTAAAAGGTTCCTGTGGCGGGCTGTCAGCCGTTGGCATAGAAGGCCGCTGTGAGATCTGCGGCGACGATCCCAGTCTCTGTAAGGAGCAATCCGACAGCGCTGACGAAGCGTCCTCCGACAGTGATCGTCGGTTCTACGACGCCACCAAGTAAACCCTTGCCTCGTTGATTCATGGCCTCGTACACACGCTTTCTGGGGCTGCGCTACGGCTTCAGTCGTCAGCGTTCGCGCTTTACCGCTTTGGTATCTATGGCCTCCATGCTGGGCATGATGCTCGGTGTCGCCAGTCTTATCACCGTGCTCTCTGTCATGAACGGTTTCGCGGGTGAGTTGCGCGGTCGTATTCTTGCTCTGATCCCCCACGCCTATGTAGAGCAAACGCTTAATCAATATCCGGCGCAGACGCCTGATAGCGAGGCGGTCACCGCTAGTCTGTCGTCAGCCCTGTTGGCTCATCCGGATGTGCTTGCCGTTGCGCCATTTATCCGGGAAACCGTGCTTTTTTCGGGTCCCTACCGTCAACAAGGTGCGGTACTTACCGGGATTGATCTTGAGCAACAGTCGGCGCTGACAGATCTTGAGACCTTCCTTATCAGCGGCCGCCTGCGTGATCTTGAAACGGATTTTAGCGTCATTCTTGGAGCGTCCCTCGCGCGCATGCTCGGTGTGATTCCGGGGGACGAGGTACGTATAGTTCTGCCCCAAGTCAGTACGACCCCTCTGGGCTTGTTTCCAAGATCGCGGCTGTTGACGGTGGTTGGGCTTTTCGAGGTGGGTGCCCAGCAGGACAGCGTGCTCGCGTACCTATCGCTGTCTACGGCGCAGCGCCTGCTCAAACAGGGCGGAACACGCGGCCTGCAATTGAAGACCCGCGATCTCATGAGTGCGCCGAAACTTGGAGAGTCTCTGGATTCGATCGTTAAAGACCGAGGTGTCTATCGCCCTTGGAGTGAAACTCAGGGATCCCTGTTTCGCGCCATCCGCATGGAAAAAATCACCGTGAGTATTTTGCTCCTGGGAGTGGTTCTTGTTGCAGCGTTCAACGTGGTCTCAACGCTGGTTATGGCGGTCACAGAAAAGCGTCGGGACATTGCGGTACTGCGCACTATGGGTGCCACGCCTTTGGGCATCTCCAGAATTTTTCTCACTCAGGGTCTGGCTCTGGCACTTCTGGGTGTTCTGGCAGGAACGCTAAGCGGTGTCTTACTGTCGATTTACGTCGCAGATGTCGTGGATTTCTTTGAACGACTTATGGGGGCGAGAATATTCGACCCCTCCGTTTACTTTATCTCTCGATTACCATCACAACTTCTTTGGTCAGATGTTGTCATGGTAGGAGGGGCTGCGACGGTACTGAGTGTGATCGCAGCCATTTATCCCGCATGGCGTGCCAGTCGCATCGCGCCCGCCGAGGTTTTACGCTATGAATGATTCGCTGGCGCTGCGCTGTAGCGATGTGCACAAGAGTTACGAAGACGGCGCGTCTCGCGTCACGGTGCTCCGTGGCGTGGATTTTGCCCTGAGCGCCGGGGAGAAAGTCGCGGTAATAGGAGCCTCCGGTTCTGGCAAGTCGACACTGTTAAACCTGCTGGGTGGGCTTGATCAGGTGACTGCCGGCGAGGTTGCTCTGGCGGGCAAAAACCTGGCGGGGATGTCCGAGAGCCAGCTGGCGTCGTGGCGCAACCAACACCTGGGTTTTGTGTATCAATTTCATCATCTGCTCCCCGAGTTTTCAGCGCTCGAAAATGTAGCAATGCCACAGTTAATCGGCGGAGTCTCCCGGCGAGCGGCTCAGGCGGCCGCCGCAGAGATGCTTGAAGCCGTGGGACTAAGTGACCGCAGCACCCATCGCCCCGGGCAGCTATCCGGCGGCGAGCGACAGCGCGTGGCTATAGCTCGAAGCCTAATCAACAGTCCTCGCTGCGTTCTTATGGATGAGCCGACGGGTAACCTGGATCCGGAGGCCGCTCAGCAAGTGCTGGAACTCATCGAGAAGCTTCGCGAGACACAGAGCGCATTTGTTGTCGTCACCCACGACCTGAATGTGGCAGGACGTATGCAGCGGGTATTGCGGTTGACTGGCGGTCGCTTGGAAGTTGTTCAGTGACCCTGGGAGAAACATTGCGTATCGCGCTTCGTTACACCCTGGCGTTTGGGAGAGGGCACCTCTCTGTGTTTATGGCCAGTGTGTCTATGACAGGCTTAATTCTGGGGACCGCGCTGTTGCTCACCGTTTTGTCAGTCATGAATGGGTTTGAACGCGAGATGCGTGAACGCATTTTGGCTCTCGTGCCGCATGTAACGGTGCATACGCCCACTGACGGTGGAGCAGAGTTCGCCCTTGCGAAAAATTTGCGGGTGTTACCCGGACTTAACAGCGTGACGCCCTTTGTGAGTTTTGACGGTATGGCCGTTCGTGGCCGTGACGTGGTGTCTGTATCGGGATTGGGTTTGGAGTCTATGCCCGCCGTAACGCCGGCTATGCGGGATTTGCCGGAGTTGCGCGATCTAAGGGGACTCATTCTGGGTGATTCGGTGGCGGAGCGATTGGGCGTAGTACCGGGTGACAGCATCACCATCATTGTCCCGCCGCGAGGTGGAGGGCGGCGCACGGATATCGTTACTGAGCGTCTTGATGTCGTGTCAGTGGTGGACACGGGTACCGAGTTGGATGAAACCCTGGCACTTATGTCTCTCGCTCAGGCGTCGAATTTGGCGGGCCTCGAGGGTGGTATCAGTGGCTTGCAGTTGCGCTACGCCGACCCGTTTGCCGTGGAAGAATTGCTGCCACAGTTGCGACGGGAGCTCTCGCCGGGGAGTTACGCCACGACCTGGCGCATGACCCACGGTAATCTCTACGCGGCTATTCAGCTGTCCCGGGACTTAGTGGTGTTACTGCTGACTTCGATTATTGGTGTGGCAGCGTTCAATGTGGTGTCGGCCCTGGTGTTGATTGTCATTGATCAGCGTGGTGCCATCGCGATTATGCGCACCCTCGGTGCTACCCCTCGCAATATGGCGTCTATCTTTATCGCTCAGGGTCTTATCATTGGCGTTATCGGGTCGGCGCTGGGCTGTGCCTTGGGTGCTGCCCTGAGCGGCGCTCTACCGGCGATTGTTGCAGCGCTTGAGCAGGGTTTGCGTTTCAGGTTCTTGAGCACCGATGTTTACCCGGTGTCATTTGTCCCCGTCGATTTGAGGGGAGAAGATGTGCTGCTGATTGCGGGAACCGCTATTGTGATGTGCGTCCTTGCAGCACTATATCCGGCGTTGCGAGCGGCGCGACTTCAGCCAGCCAGCGTATTGCATCAGGACATCTGAGCGCGGCGCTTCTTGCGTTTTTTCCATTGCCGGGCAACACGAATACGCCACAGTACATTAACAACAAAGTAGCCAAGACTGCCAAAGAACAAACCGCAGAGCAGGCAGCCTGCAAGCAGCGGGCGCCATATTCGAATCAACTCTTCCTCGATCCATTGAATGCTGAGTACAAACTCCACTTCTTTTATTGGCACGTCGATGATGAGTGCGCCAACCTGATAGGCGAGGAAAAAAATTGCCGGCACCGTCAGGGGGTTGGTAAGCCATACAAGTCCCACCGAAATCGGTAGATTACAGCGCAGCAGCACCGCCCCTAAAGCTGCGAGAACCATTTGTCCGGGTACGGGTATAAAGGCGAGGAACAAGCCAACAAAAAAAGCCATCGACGCGGAGTAACGATTGATGTGCCAAAGGTTACTGGCGTATACCCACTCTCCAAGGAAGTCCAAAACGCCAATCTTGCGGAGTCGGGCGGGGGACGGCATTAGCGATTTCAGCGTTTTTCTCGGCACTGTTATCTGACCGGAAATGCTGTTCGTGTAGGAAAGTTGTCGTGCTTCACTGCAACACCGGCTGATTTAAAGACGCCCAAAACGTGCCAGGCATTATGCCGTTGGTGGCCATACGATGGTAGCGCCGTTTTTTCTTTTGTTGCTCTTCATCGGAGGGGGCGCGGCAGCCATCCAAGTGCCAGTGCTGCCCTTACTTCGACATCTGGAGATCGTCGTCGCGACGCTGTGTGGCTTGGCATTTTGGATGCTATGGGCCAGGCAGCGTGCAGCGCGTTCGGGTAAGGCCCCAGTGACTGCGCAACTTACGCCTCTTACAGCGTCTTTCGCCGCGGCGCTACTTGGTGCATTGCTCGTTTTTTTAGCGGCGGCGAGGTGGGAGGAGCGGTTACTACCCCCGGAGTGTGAACGCCAGAAGCTCTCCGTGGACGGAGACATCGACGGCCTGATCCATGTTACCCCCGGGGCCATGAGTAGCTATCGCTTTGAAGTTCAGGTTCGCACTATCAGACCTCAGCGCTGTGAGGGCCCCGTTCGCCTTCGTCTCTATACCAACGAGAGTGTTTTAAGCGTTGGCGATGTCAGTTCTGAATCTCTGGCAAGTCAGAACATTAGCGAGGCGACCGAGGCCGCACTGCAACCCGGCTCGCGCATAGTGTTTGAGGCTCGGCTTCGACGACCGTGGGGAATGGTGAACCCCGCAGCAAAGACCGGAGAAAAGACCTATTTGATTGACGGAGTCCACGCCGTTGGATCACTTACGTCCCTTAGCAAGATATCGAATCCCGAAAGTACCTCCCTAGCCGTCGACGCGAGGCTCGATCGTCTGAGAGAGCAGATATCGAGCTCCATACGCAAGACGGTTTTAGGAGACATAGGGGGCCTCCTTGCTGCCTTGGCGGTAGGTGATCGACGATCAATGACGGCGGACACCTGGGAGCGCTTGCGCTTTTTTGGCCTCACTCACCTCATGGTCATATCGGGGATGCACGTGACGATGCTGGCGCTCCCCGGATGGTACCTGGGAGTGGTGCTCGCACGAGTATTGTCCTTAGTTACCAGGTCACGGCGTCTCAGTAGTGCCTTACCTGCAATCTTGGCTTTATTGGTGGCCGGGGGATACGGCTTACTGTCCGGGTTTGAGATTCCGGCACAGCGGGCCTTGCTAATGCTGAGTTTGCTGATGCTCCCCAGAATATTCTCTCGAACCGTGCACTCCGCCCATGTTCTCCCTGTGGCAGGAATCGCGCTGTTCGCAATCAACCCATTAAGTATTTTGAGCGCAAGCTTTTGGCTGACCATCGGAGCGGTTGGGCTATTGCTTTGGTCAGCTACCTGGCGACCTCGCGCAGGATGGTTACGAGAGCTCTGGAGTGCGCAGGGCTACATGCTTGTCGCGATGTTTCCTTTAGGGCTGTATTGGTTTCAAGAGGCCAGCAGCGTTGGGGGCGTGATCAATCTTGTCGCGATACCGCTGACCACCCTGGTAGTGGTGCCTTTGCTGCTTAGTTCTCTCGTCTTGGCTCCGATGCTGGACGGACTGTCTGAAATCCTTCTTCAAGGCGCGGGGCATGCTCTTGGCCTCTTGTGGTCGGGCATGGGGTACTGGGAGTCGACCGTCGTTGAATGGAGTGTGGTGCGTGGAGGGTCAAGCGCCTTGGGACTGCTGCTGGCGTTAGCGGCTGTGCTTCTGGGAGCTTTGCCGGCTTTCCCTTCGAAATGGCTGATTATTTGTTTGTTAATGAGTCCCCTGGCATTGGGTCAACGACTTGCAACAAGTCGCTCCGTAGAGCTGGTGTTTTTTGATGTCGGGCAGGGCACGGCGGTTTTACTCAGAAACGGCGAAAAATTTCTTCTGTACGATACGGGTGGTGGTCCTCCCGCGGGTGTTCCAAGCGCCGCGCGCGCGATACTTCCGATGTTTCATACTTATGGTATTCGAGAATTGGATGCTCTGGTGATCAGTCACCCGGATCATGATCATGATGGCGGTGAGGCAATTGTCCGAGAGCGAGCACCGCCTAACCAGATTCGCCGCGGGGTCGCAGATGGCGCGGCGACTGAGTGCCGTTTGGGAGAAACCCGACAGTTCGGCCCTGATGTTGTTCTGCGCTACCTTTCTCAGCGGCTGCCGGGCGATAGCGACAACAATGCATCCTGCGTGCTGCTGATTTCCGCTTTTGGTCGACAGATCCTGTTGCCCGGGGATATCGACTCTCGACGAGAGCGGATGTTGCTCAGCTATTGGGGAAAAGCCCTAAAAGCCGATGTTCTTCTGGCCGGCCACCATGGCTCGGCTAGTTCAAACAGCCGCCTGTGGCTACGGTCTCTGGCACCGGGCCTGGTGATTGCGACGGCAGGCCGTGCCAATCGTTTTGGCCACCCGGCGCCTAGATTAGCTGAGGACGCCAAAGTACTAGGCACTAAGGTGCTCAGTACGGCCTTTCTCGGTGCGATAAGCTTGCGTATCCGTCCCGATGGAGAGATCCGTTGCCACGCAGCGCGAAACCGCCGCACACCATTTTGGCGGCATGGTGATTTTCAAGCAGACTGTCTTTCTCCCCGTGAGGCCATCCGCAGGTATAATCGGTCGACTACCTAGAGGAGCCCCACAGTGCTGGAACTCATAACCGCCGGCGGCTGGCTGATGATTATCATTGTTGCCTGCTCCGTTGTGGCAATCGCCATCTGCGTAGAAAGAACCTATGTGCTCAATCGTCGCCGAATTGCCCCCCCACACTTGCTCGCAAATGTGTGGAAGCAGCTCAAAGCCGGTGAATTGGATGCCGCGAAGCTGCGAAACCTCAGAGATTCATCGCCCTTGGGTAGGATTTTGGCGGCGGGCCTGTCTAATGCTCATCACGGGCGAGATGTTATGAAGGAGAGCATCGAGGAGGCCGCTGGGCACGTGGTCCACGACCTCGAGCGCTATCTGAACACGCTGGGCACCATTGCCGCTATTGCGCCGCTACTGGGTTTGCTGGGCACGGTTGTGGGCATGATTCGTGTGTTCGCCGAGATCATGTCTCAGGGCACCGGTAACGCGAGTGCGCTGGCCGGTGGTATTTCTGAAGCACTGATAACAACGGCTGCGGGTCTCTGTGTGGCGATTCCAGCGCTGGTGATGCACCGGTATTTCAGCGGACGTATCGATGGCATTGTCATCGAACTGGAGCAGCAGACGATCAAGTTGGTGGATGCCCTGCACGCACGGGAAGAGGAGCCTAAGCCGGCGTGAAGTTTCGTCGCCAAAGCCGTGAAGAACTGAACGTCAACCTGACACCGCTCATTGATGTGGTGTTTTTGCTGCTTATCTTTTTTATGGTATCGACCACTTTTACCCGCGAGACGCAGCTATCTGTAGACCTGCCTGAAGCGACCGGCCTGATTCGGGAGGAGGTGGAAAAGCAGGTGGAGATCCTAATCGACGAGGCGGGCAACTACCGCGTCAATGGTCGCGCGCTGGTGGACACAAGCATGCGTACCCTGCAAGCGGCGGTCTACAAAGTGTCCGAGGGTGATACCACGCTCCCGCTGGTGATTTCCGCTGACGCCCAGGCGGCTCACGAGTCGGTGGTGCGAGCCATGGATGCGGCCGGTCAAATGGGTTTTAGTCGTTTGAGTATTGCGTCTGTGCAACCTTCTCCCCAGGCTCCCTGAAGCGCATGTTTGATCGTATGGCACTGGCCCTGGAGCGGGCTTGGTACAAGCCCCCAAAGTTTCTGCTGCTCTTGCTGCCGCTGGAGTGGCTATTTGCGACAGTCACCGCGCTGCGCCGCCTCGCCTTTCGAAAGCACTGGTTGTCGAGCGGGCATCCTGGCGTGCCAGTGATTGTGGTCGGCAATATCTCTGTGGGCGGTACAGGTAAAACGCCGGTGGTTATTGGAATTACCCAGGCACTGATGGAACAGGGGGTTCGCGTCGCTGTGGTCAGTAGAGGCTATGGCGGGTCCGCAATGGGTGTTGTGCAGGTGAGCGCCGATAGCGACTATCGCGAGGTAGGGGATGAGTCATTACTCATTGCCCAGAGTACCTCGGCGATAGTAAGCATCGGTCGAGATCGTCTTGCTGCGGCAAAGCATGCGGTAGAGCTGGGGGCAGAGGTCATTGTTTCGGATGATGGTCTGCAGCACTACGCCCTTGAGCGAGACGTCGAAATTGTGACTAGTGACGCAAGTACCGGTTTTGGTAACGGACACTTATTACCCGTCGGTCCATTACGGGAGCCGCGGAAACGATTGGCCGATGTGGACTTTTTTTTGCTGCGCGGCGGGCAAGATCCTCACTCCGGGACGGACTA
Organism: Congregibacter sp.; assembly: GCF_965662665.1. NCBI lineage: Bacteria > Pseudomonadati > Pseudomonadota > Gammaproteobacteria > Cellvibrionales > Halieaceae > Congregibacter > Congregibacter sp. The sequence continues at coordinate 10,457 of NZ_CBFIIF010000043.1, forward strand.
TCGCGCGAAGCAGTTCCGTCGTTTTTCGGATGGTAAGACCGTCGCTGCACAAAATCCGGACTTCGGGCCGAGGGTGCATGCCGTGGCGGCCATTGCGCAACCCCAGCGTTTTTTTGATGGTCTTAGATCTTTGGGGCTGGAACCCGTAGAGCACCGCTTTGTGGATCACCGGGCGTTTGAAGGCAGTGATTTCGAAGCCCTGGGCGACCTTCCTATTGTGATGACGGCCAAGGATGCAGTGAAGTGCCCAACAGTGCTCCCTGACGATGCCTGGATCCTGGATATGGAAACAGAGTTCCCTCAGGGGTTTGTGCAGCAATTGATCCAACGAGCGGGCTTGATGCCTGTGGCTTCGCCGACAGCAGCTGCGGCTTCTCGCACTGAGTCTGGTGCCCAGGCATCGCGATCTGGTGACCCCGATTCCACGCTCATGTCAAAGAAGTGCGGAGATTCAGTATGAGCTTTGTAGTGGTTATACCCGCGCGTTACGCCTCAACCCGGTTGCCCGGTAAGCCCTTGTCGATGATTGCCGGTAAGACGATGCTTCAACATGTCTGGGAGCGGGCCAAGACATCTGGCGCTAGTGAGGTGGTGATTGCGACGGACGACGCCCGCATAGAAACAGCCTGTAAAGACTTTGCTGCGCGATGTTTGATGACCCGGGCAGAGCACACCAGCGGCACGGACCGTTTGGCCGAAGTGGTCGATCTCCTTTCTTTGTCTGACGATCAAATTGTGGTGAATGTGCAGGGTGACGAGCCATTGATTCCAGCGGCGGTGATTGATCAGGTAGCACAGAATCTGGGCGGCAAGTCTTCTGCGAGTATTGCGACCTTGTGCGAGGCGATAACCGAGCTGGAAGTTCTTGGCGATCCCAATGCGGTTAAAGTGGTTTTTGATGAGCATGGAAGGGCGCTGTATTTCAGTCGCGCGAGCATACCCTGGCCGCGGGACTATTCCTGGGATTCAGCTGTGATGCCCCAGGGTGAGTGGTACCGGCACATCGGTTTATATGCCTATCGGGCTGGGTTCCTTCGGCGCTATACGAGTTGGCAGCCGGCGCTGATGGAGCAGTCAGAGTCCCTGGAGCAGCTGCGTGCTCTGTATAAAGGCGAAGAGATTCACGTCGAGCCAGCCTGTGAGGCGGTCCCGGGTGGAATAGATACACCGGAGGATCTGCACAAGGTCCGTGAATATTTTTCTGCATCAAGCGGAGCGGCTCAACCCGGTGAGTGATGTGTTGGCTGCGGGGCTTTCCCAAGCGGTTTCTAATACCCTGGGCCTGCCGTGCTCTGCGCGGGCAGTTTTCCCCGTTGTCGTAGCAGATGATGTCCGGCCTGCAATGGACTGGTCGCAACAGTCAGGTTTGCCCCTGACACCGCTGGGCGAAGGCAGTAACGTGGTTCTGCCGCCGGTACTGGAAGCCGGGGTTCTTAGGGTGACCGACACATCGACCACCGTCATTAAAGAGCTGGGAGATGCGGTAACTCTGCGCGTGGGTGCCGGCAAAGCGTGGCATGCGCTGGTTAAAGAAACCGTATACCAAGGCCTTTATGGGCTGGAAAACCTGGCGCTCATACCGGGTTTTGTGGGCGCGGCGCCAGTGCAGAATATCGGCGCCTACGGACGGGAGTTCGAAGAGTTTGTCGTCGCTGTTCATGGGGTTAATCTACAAACGGGAGCGGCCGAGGTACTCAGCGCAGAAGACTGCGCCTTTAGTTACCGGGAAAGCGTGTTCAAGAGGGATCTTCGGGATCGGTTTCTGATTACTGCGGTGGATTTGACCTTGGCGCGAACGCCAGCGGTGCGTGCTGATTATCCGGCGCTACGATCTCGTCTCGGCACCTCAACTATCACCCCCCAGGCGGTGTTTGAGACGGTGGTTGCCGTGCGCATGGAGCGCTTACCTGATCCCGGTGAAACACCTAACGCGGGAAGCTTTTTTAAAAACCCGGTGCTTTCCGAGGAGCAGCTACGCCTGTTGCAGGCAGCGGAATCCGATGTTCCTGTCTACCCCTTTGCCGATGGGCAATCCAAAGTGTCGGCAGCCTGGCTTATCGAGCGGGCGGGTTTGCGGGGTTATCGACATGGCGCGGCATCGATGTCTGAGACTCACGCCCTGGTGCTCGTGACCGACGGAGCCGCCCTGCAGAGGGACGTCCTTGAGTTGGCCAGGCACGTACAGAATACCGTGCAGCATCGATTTGCGGTGATGCTGGAACCTGAGCCACGTATCTATGGCTGAGTCAGAGTTGGACAATCCGCGTTTTGATGCCGAGGCGTTTCTGGCAACCCTGACTACGCGCTGTGGTGTGTACCAAATGTATGACGCCGCAGGAGAATTGCTTTATGTAGGCAAAGCAAGAAACCTGAAGAGTCGTGTTAGCAGCTACTTTAGGAATACAGGACTGAATTCGAAAACCGTCGCTCTGGTAATGCGCATACGGGATATTCAGGTCACGGTGACATCAACAGAAGCCGACGCGTTGCTCCTCGAACACAATCTGATTAAGACCCATAAGCCTCCCTACAATATTCTGCTGCGGGACGATAAGTCTTACCCCTACATATTTCTCTCCAGTGAAGACCCATTTCCGCGACTTGCGGTGCATCGCGGACGTAAGCGTAAAAAGGGGCGTTACTTTGGGCCTTACCCGAGTGCTGGCGCTGTCAGGCAGTCTATGCACTTTCTGCAGAAGGTCTTTAAGGTGCGTCAGTGCGAAGACAGTTACTTTCGCAACCGCTCCAGGCCCTGCCTGCAGCATCAGATCGACCGCTGCACAGCACCCTGTGTGGACCTGGTGTCTGCGAGTGAATATGCAGAGCAGGTTGAAAAGACCGAGCTTTTTCTTCTTGGTAAATCCCGGGAGCTGCAGGTTCGTCTCGCCGATGACATGGAGCAGGCTGCCGCAGAACTTGCCTACGAAAAGGCCGCGGCGCTTCGCGATCAGATTCAGCATTTACAACAGGTGCAGAATACTCAGGGTATCGAAGGCGGGCACGGCGATCTCGACGTGATAGCCGCGTCTATGGAGGGTGGGCAGTGTTGTCTGCAGATCGTTTTTGTGCGCGACGCGCGGGTTCTGGGCAGTAAATCGTTTTATCCCAAACTACGCTTGGAAAGTACCGAGGCTGAGGTCTTAGAAGCGTTCTTGCCCCAGTTTTACTTAAACGGCGAACAGAGAATTCCCCCGGAGTTGATTCTCAGCCATGTTCCGGAAAATGCCGCTACTTTGAGTGAAGTGTTTGGTGATCGAGCGGGTCGTAAGGTGGTACTTCGGCAGCGCGTTCGTGAGGCTCGAGCCAGATGGTTGCAACTTGCAGTGCAAACAGCCGAAACAAATCTTATCGCGCATCTTGCGGGAAAGCAGACCGTACAGGAGCGACTGCAGGCCCTCCAGGAAGCCTTGGAGATGGAGGTGCATCCCCAGCGCATAGAGTGTTTTGATATCAGCCATAGCAGTGGCGAAGCTACCGTTGCGTCCTGCGTGGTGTTTGATGGTAACGGAGCCCGTAAATCAGATTATCGTCGCTTCAATATTGAAGGCATCGAGGGTGGCGATGATTATGCTGCGATGCATCAGGCACTCACTCGGCGCTTCCGACGTCTGCGAGATGAGGGGGCGACGCTCCCTGATATTTTGCTTATTGACGGTGGTAAGGGCCAAGTGACGCAGGCGTTATCGGTACTTAAAGATCTCGATGTATCCGGCATTGAGGTCGTCGGTGTTGCCAAGGGCACCACGCGTAAAGCGGGTTTCGAAACACTGATCCTGGGCGACAGTGGACATGAACTGCAATTACCATCGGACAATCCGGCCTTACATTTGATCCAACAGATACGCGATGAAGCGCACCGCTTTGCCATAACGGGCCATCGTAATCGCCGGGATAAGCAGCGTCGGCAGTCATCGCTGGAGTCCATCGCCGGGGTAGGGGCTAAGCGCCGTCGAGAACTGCTCCGTCATTTTGGGAGCGCCGGCGCTGTGGAGAACGCGAGTGTTGAGGAGCTGCGAAAGATCCCGGGCATCAGTGCTAACATGGCGCAAGCAATTTACGACCATTTACATGGAATGGTTGATTGAATTTCACAGTGAGAGCGCGTGTCCCTAAACATACCTAACTCTTTGACCTTACTGCGGATCATCTTGATTCCAGTGATGGTTGCCGTTTTCTATATGCCTTTTGAAGGACATTTGTTGGCGGCCGCGGGCATTTTCGCCGTGGCGGCGATAACTGACTGGTTTGACGGGTATTTAGCCAGACGGCTGGGACAAATGACGCCCTTTGGCGCGTTTCTGGATCCCGTCGCGGACAAGCTAATGGTCGCTGTCGCCCTGGTATTGCTGGTGGAGCGTCACAATGATTTGCTGTTTACACTGGCCGCCTGCGTGATTATAGGCCGGGAGATTGTTGTGTCGGCGCTAAGAGAGTGGATGGCGGAGCTCGGTAAGCGCACCTCGGTCGCGGTATCGATGATTGGCAAGGTCAAGACCGGGTTTCAAATGGTCTCTATCGTGGTGCTCCTCGCCGTGGATGCCGAGCGGGATGGGAGTGAAATACTCGCCTTTGGGGTCTTGCTTTTGTATGTCGCCGCCGGGCTTACGCTATGGTCCATGTGGCAGTACCTGCGCGCCGCGCAAGGGGTACTGTCTGATGAGTCCCCCGAGTAAGATTCCCATTGGCTTACAACTTGACTCACTTTAATCACACCCTACAATACGCGTCCCGCATCGCTGTGGGTATCCCCGCGGGAATAGCTCAGTTGGTAGAGCGCAACCTTGCCAAGGTTGAGGTCGCCGGTTCGAACCCGGTTTCCCGCTCCAAGTTTTAGGCTCGGTGGCAGAGTGGTTATGCAGCGGATTGCAAATCCGTCAACGCCGGTTCGATTCCGACCCGAGCCTCCATTTTTTGTGATATGACGTAGCGACGTGCAGACGCAAGACTACGCAGTATTAAGTGCCGCGCTCGACGCGGTAGAACGCGGCCAGAGCTGTTGGTTAGCGACAGTGGTTGCGGTGCACGGTTCTTCTCCGCGGCCTGCCGGCTCCCTGGCTTTGTTTCTTCCCCCGTCCTCTCAGGTTGGATCACTGTCCGGTGGCTGCGTTGAAGAGGAACTCCTGGCTAGCATTGTAAGCGGTGAGTTTGCCCCAGATGCTCCGCAGGTTCTTCGCTATGGCGTGTCAGCAGAAGAGAACGCGCGCCTCGGTTTACCCTGCGGTGGACATCTTACGGTATTGCTACAAGCGCTGACCCCGGAGAGAGATCAGGGCTGGCTGGAGGCTGTGCGAAACGCCCTGGACGCCCGTCAGCTTGCGCGACGAACTGTTGATCGAACTAACGGGCAGACCGTGTTCTCTTTGCTAGAGCGTTTTTGTGAGCTTAGCTTCGACGATAGCGAGCTAAAACAAAGCTTTGGTCCACGGCAAAGAATGCTGCTTGTTGGCGCGGGCCAGCTTGCAGCAAGCGTTGCGGAACTCGCACTCGGACTCGACTACGATGTCCTGGTTTGTGATCCTCGCAACGAGACCCGAGCCGACTGGCGGGGGCCAGACGTGCCGCTGCTGTCGGCAATGCCAGACGATGCTGTCAGAGCTCACGCCGATGACTCGCAGTCTGTGGTGATAACGCTTACCCACGATCCCCGTATTGATGATATGGCGCTTATGGAAGCGCTGGAGTCGAAGGCCTGGTACGTGGGAGCGCTGGGTTCCTTACGCACCACGGAGCAGCGAAAAGAGCGTTTAGCGACGCTGGGGCTTCCTCAAAGTGCCATTGACCGATTGCATGCTCCGGTGGGCTTGGATATTGGCAGCAAGACACCGCCGGAGATTGCGGTCTCGATTATCGCGCAGCTCGTTCGCTTACGTCGGCGTGGCGTTTGATAGCCTGATCTGTTGGTAGGCATCCAGAGCCGCCTGACGCGCCTCGCGATGATCCACAATAGGCTCAGGGTAGTCAGTCCCCAGTTTAATCTCTGCTTGCGCGAGAGCGTCTTCTGGGGCCTCCCAGGGCTTATGCACATACTTGTTAGGCAGCTTTGCTAGTTCTGGCACCCAGCGGCGCACATACTCACCTTGCTTATCAAACTTTTCGCCCTGCGTGACGGGGTTGAATATTCGAAAGTACGGCGCAGCGTCCGCGCCGCTGCCAGCCACCCACTGCCAGCTGCAGCCATTGCTCGCCAAATCCGCGTCCACGAGGGTGTCCCAGAACCATTCTTCTCCCTTGCGCCAATGCTGTAACAGGTGCTTACAGAGAAAAGACGCGACCACCATGCGCACACGATTGTGCATGATCCCCGTGGCCCAGAGCTCTCGCATTCCCGCATCCACGATGGGGTAGCCGGTTTCTCCTCGCTGCCAGCGCCTGAGGCGTTCCTCATCAGGCTGCCAGGGAAATTCTGCGAAGTTCTCTTTGAAAGCGCTGTGAGGTATCGCCGGAAAAAAGTGCAGGAGATGGTAGGAGAACTCCCGCCAACCAATCTCCGCCTGAAACTTGTTCACTGCTGTAGCGGTGTGGGGCAATTCCAGTTTTTTTTGCTCGCACATGGCCCAAATCTGACGGGGTGAAATTTCACCGTGATGCAAATGGGCAGAGAGGCGGGATGTTGCGTCTACCGCAGGAAGATCTCGTTGATCGGCGTACGACGATACGGTTTCGTCGAGAAAACCGTGAAGACGTTCCTGCGCGCCGTTCTCACCGGGGGTCCAGTGATCTAACCAGTATTCGGCCCAGTCTGGAGAAGTTGGCAATAAGTTCCAGGATGCGAGCTCATCGCTCTTCGACCAGTTCGACCAGCTGTCGCATTGCATCGGGAGGGGTGGGGCCACTTCTTGCTTCTGGCAAGCCCGCCAAAACGGCGTGAAGACTTTGAATGGTCCGCCCCCCAGCGTGAGAACGCTACCGGGCTCATGGAGCAACGTGCCTCCGTAGCGTTTAAATTCGATGCCATGGTCTCCGAGAGTTTCGTGGAGCAACAGCTCTTGCTCGCTTGCCCAGGGCTCGTAACGACGACTGCAAAATACGCTAGTAGCGCCGCTTGCCTCACAGACTTCTTGCAGAATTTTTTTGGCGTCTCCGCGGCGCAAAATCAGTTGCCCGCCGAGCGCTTCAATATCAGCCGCCAATGAACAGAGACTATGGTGGAGCCACCATCGACTGGCTCCCCCCATAGACCAATCACCTGGCGTCTCGTCGTCCAGAATGTAGAGCGGCAAAACTTTTCGATCGTCGCGACTCGCCGCCTGAAGGGCGGGAAGATCATTGAGTCTCAGATCCTGCCGGAACCAGAGAATAGCTGTTTCGCTCATGCGGCGGTGGTTCCTTGTGGTGTTACGTGGGTTGCTTGCTGAGCGTTGAATTCCAGCAATGCTCCTAGTCCTGTGTCTGCATCAATCCGCCACTTTTCAGCCAGATCATCTGCACGGGTTTCCCCCGGATTCATTAGAAAAATAGGTTTGTTCTCTTTACGAGCCCATTTGCAGAACCGATATCCTGAGTAAACCT
>NZ_CBFIIF010000044.1:0-17710 GCF_965662665.1 Congregibacter sp.
ACGTGCTGCTGCCATCGAGTTCGCCAAGGGCAACGGCTGCGCGATTACCGTACAAAATGCGTCCAGGGCCTAGCCAGTCAGCGCCAAAGTTCACGAAGCACCCCAACGTTCGCTGTGCGCCAATCCGCTGGGAAATCAGCCGCTCGTTCAATCCATTCTGCGCAGACACCACGAAACCATCGTCACTTAAGTGCTTCTGAAGCTGATCCAGCGCTGCGTCAGTATGGTGAGCCTTCACCGCCAGAATCACCCGGCGAAACCGCCCTTGCAGACTCTCTGGCGTGTCTGCGGTGAGCTGCTGACAGAAGCTCTCTACAGGGCCTTCTATACACAGACCCTCATTTCGCATGGATTCAACGTGGTCCGCGACCACATCGACCATGTGCACTGCGTGCCCGGCTCGAGCCAGATAGGCACCAACAACACCACCAACAGCGCCAGCGCCCCAGATCACAATGGGGTCAGAACCAGAGCCAGGTCTCACTGCCATTCACCCTCCAGTAGCTCCCGAGTTTCTGCAACCGCCACATCCCAGAGTTCATGCATGATCTCGTCAGACTTCTGATACTCACCGCCGTAGTTGCCATCGCCAATTAAGGCTCGTACCTCTTGGGGGCTACTCTCTCGCAAACGTTCAAAATCCACGTAAGGTTTTTGCTCATCCGGCATCTCCCGACCCACGATGCGTGTCCAGGGGAAGTTCTCCATCCAGGACGCGTGGGAGGCTATGGGATCCACTGCCTTCACCGCCGCCCAGGTTTTAGGGGCTCGCCACCAGTCATGAAATCGACAAACCGTGTCCGGGTTGTCATCCATCCACCGGGCACACACCGATTGCACCGGACTGTTACCGCCATGCCCATTCACGATCAACACACGACGAAATCCGTGGGTGTACAAGCTGTCCAGAACATCGCGAATCACAGACTCGTAGGTAGACATACTCAGAGAGACGGTACCGGGAAAGCCCATAAAATACGGGGTCACGCCAAAGGGCATACCCGGGAACACTGGCACGTCCAAGGGGGCCGCCGCGTCCGTTGCCATTTTCTCTGACAATATCGAATCCACGGATAAACTGAGATAGGCATGCTGTTCCGTGCTGCCAAGGGGCAGGACACAACGATCATCGTGCTTTAGGTATTCTTCGATATCGAACCAGTTACTGCCACTAATCTTCAATTACAACTCCTGCGATTCTAATGCTCGGTAATACAGCCAAGAAACCGGGTTTACCGGCGCCTGCCCATGGACCAATCAATGGGGGTATGCTCAACTAACAATCGATTCCCACAATCTGGAAAGACTCTATGAAAGCGATGGTTTCGACAAGTATTTTCAGTCTTTTATTCTGTTTATTGATCGCCAATGCCAGCGCGGATAGCAGTGCACCGGACTTTCAGGTTGTGCAAGCCGACGAACTTAAGTGGATGCCCGTACCCGACGGTTTGGGTGCGCAGTTTGCTGTTGTGCGAGGAAATCCCACTGAGTCGGGCGTATATGTCATCCGAGTGAGGTTTCCCGCAGGCGTTATGGATCGGCCGCACAGGCATTCTGCAGACCGGCACGTCACCGTCATTGAGGGTAATTGGTTCGCCGGCGTGGGCGACGAATTTGACCCCGAAAGCGCACAGGAAATCACAGCTGGCGGCTACATGTTTCATCCGGCAGGCGAAGCGCACTGGGATGGAGCTCGCGATGACAGTGATGCCATCGTCCAGATCATCGGGAATGGCCCCGTGACTACAGAGCTGTCTGATAGTGGAGAAGCCATGTGGATTCGGATTCACGACTGAAACCCTACGCTGGTAGCGGGTTTATTCTGGACGGTACGAACATCACCCTGCTGCATGGCCCCGGGCGCCCGGAGTTGCGCTACGTACTAGCGCTTAGCCAGCACCTTGGGGAGAGAGGTGCCTCGGTAAGCTGCATCTTCGATGCCAACACAGCCTACCTAATCAGCGATGCGAGAGACGAACAACGGGCTTGCTTTGACAAACTCGTCACCGAAGAACCCTGGTCAGGAAATTTTCGGCTCGCACCCAGCGGCACTCAAGCCGATCCGTGGATTCTGGAGCAGGCTAAACACGAAGGTGCCGATGTAATTTCGAATGATCGCTTCAAGGACAGAGCAAAGAAGAATCGCTGGATCTGGAAGCGCAGACACGGCCTGCACGTAGCCAATGACTGCCTGCATCTGCCTAGCCTTGAGCTAAGCCTCGAATTGCTTCCGCTACCCGAGGATTACCTAAGCGCGCTACAGTCTTTACTCGAAGATCGTAAAGACTGCGCGCTTCCTCTTGGATAATGCGCGTATTAGCTCAGATCGGCAGACTGCCTATGGCTTTAGCTGCGGGTAGTTAACACCGAGCTGCTCCAGATAAGTCGAGTACTTAGACGGATCATAATAGAAGGGCTTTAACTGCTCTTTGTACTGCATCATGATCGCTTTGTTCTTCTCGATTGCCGGCACATCATCATCACTGATAAAGGGCACGTACTCGATATCCTTGAGCTGCTCCTCCTCGAAATAGGTCCAGGCTTCTTCTAACAACTCAGGCTCAGTGAGCAAATCCATCATAGTCGCGGCGAGAACCTTTGCGCCTGCAGCCGCTCCTTTGTGCGCGATGGGCGTTGCCATCGCCATGGCGGAAGACCAGTTGTGACCAATCGTGCCCGGAATGTTCGACGGGAATCGCAAGGTCACCGTAGGGACATTCCAGGAAACATCACCAATATCATCAGAACCTCCGCTGATCGGTTTCTCGGGCGGCGCCTGGAGCTCACTCAACTTGGTCGCCAGGCCCTCTTCGTCAAGATTCTCAGCCTCCATCAGCTCCTGCACGGCTAAGGCAAATGCCTGATCATCGTTAGACCATTCGGGAAGACCGACGGCCTGAATGTTGTGGTACATACGCTCGGCAATCACCTTATTAAAGTGACGCGGCCACGCAGACCCAATAATGCGGCGCTCAACAGTGGTGCCCGTCATCATTGCGGCACCCTCGGCAATCTCTTGAAGGGACTCAAAGTTTTCGAGTATGTGCTTTGCGGTAATCTCTCGAATGAAATACCAGACGCTCGCCTTTGAAGGCACAACATTGGGCTGATCACCGCCATCAACGACGACGTAATGAGAGCGTTGTAAGGGTCGGAGATGCTCCCGTTTGTAGTTCCAACCGACGTTCATAAGCTCTACCGCATCCAGGGCGCTTTTTCCCCGCCAGGGATCTCCCGCACCATGCGCCGCCACACCATTAAACTGATACTGAACAGACACCAGGCCAGTACCCCTGTCGCCGCCCCAGGACGTTTGAAGATTGCGTCCCACGTGCGTAAACAGCACAGCATCAACGTCTTCGAAACGCCCGTCCCGCGCGTAGTAGGACTTCGCGCCTACCAGCTCCTCTGCGATCCCCGGCCAAATCACCAGCGTGCCCGGAAGGTTTTCGCGCTCCATGATTTCTTTTACCGCCAAGGCCGCGGCCACGGTTACGCCGTGCCCGGAGTTATGTCCCTCTCCGTGCCCCGGAGCCCCCTCGACCATGGGCTGTCGATAGGCGACTCCAGGCATCTGGGAGGCTTTGGGAATACCATCAACATCCGAGCCCAGCGCGATGACCGGCTTACCGCTACCCCAGGTCGCCCACCATCCGGACGGCATACCTGAAACACTCTGCTCCACGCTAAAGCCCTCTTTCTCAAGAAGCTCTGTCATGTAAGCCTGGGTTTCAAACTCCTGAAAACCCAGCTCCGAAAAAGAAAACAGGCTGTCGATAATTTCCTGTATGAGTTTCTCGCGGCGCTCGACACCCATCGCTGCCTCGGCCTGCAAACCCGACAGCGCAGGCGGAGCCTCATCTGACTCTTCTGCCGCAGTCACACTCCAGGGAGCCATGCTCAGTGCCAGCGCTGTACTGGCGACAACTACTGCCTTCTTAAACCTTGCCATGCAACTTTCCTCATTTTTACGTTTGCTTGTCCAACAATATGCGGTTTACCGCGGCCTAAAGCCAGCACTCCACTCTCAGCCCTTCAAGCCATCTTTTGCTAGCTGCCAGCAGAGTGAGTCAATCCTATCCTGCCCAAAGAATGGCTCGCCTTGATAGACAAAAAGAGGCACGCCCCGATGTCCTGCAGCCATTTGCTCTTCCTGATTCTTCTCAACAATGGCCTTGTGTGCATCTCCGTTACCAATAGCAGCCTCCATGGACTCTAAATCGAGACCTACCCGCTGCGCCGCCTGCGCAAGGTGATCATCCAAATTCCAGTCGGGCGTTCCACTCCAGATAACCCTGGATACCTCCCGGGCGAACGGAAGACCGGCCCCACGCAGCTCCGCTTCCGCCCCCAAAAAACTCAGGCGTTCGATGTAAGGTTGCTGCTCGGATATCGCCATGGTCTCGATATTCTGAACAATGGGATCAGGTTGCGGCCATGCGGCAGGCAAACCGAGCATTTCAGCACGGCGCACCCAGTCGATGAGTATGTAACGAACGCGGTCTCGGTTGGACTTATCAAAAAAATTCGGCTCGCGAATTGCCAAAGGAAACACCGGCTTAAAGCGTACATGCACATCAAAGCTCGACAGAGCATCCTCGGCCAGTTGCGCTGCGATGTAGCTATAGGGGCTGCGAAAAGAAAAGTATAAATCGATGGGTTCGCTCACAATTGGCACTCCTGACTATTATTTGTCTCGGGTCTTTTCGCGTAAAAGCTGACAGACGACGCCTGCCTTGTCATGATACGACGATGTAAGTTCACTGTTTTATCAAAATTAGCGGAATATCCCATGAATAAATCACCTGTCCTCCCACTTGCTGCTGTCATCAGCAGCGTATTAGTTCTGGCAGTCAGTGCTTTCCACGGAAACCTTCAGGCGGCCGAGCCAGACAGTACCATCATGCCAAAATACATGGCGGAGATGGAAACGCTTACGGCCGATGCCCGCGTTCAGACTGCACTGGAATATGTGCTCACGGTTGAGGAGCAGTCCGTCAAAGAGCTCATCGAGTTGACGGAGATCCCAGCCCCGCCATTTAAAGAGGAAGTTCGTGCGGCTCACTTTGCGGAAATGCTCAAAGCACGAGGCCTTAAAGACGTCACCATTGACGGTGCGGGCAACGTAATTGGCCGCAGACCGGGAAAAACTGGCAGCAAGGTCGTGGCCTACGCTGCGCACCTCGATACCGTATTTCCTGAGGGTACCGATGTCACCGTGAAATACGACGGAGAAAAAATGGTCTCGCCGGGCATTGGCGACAACACTCGAGGACTGGTCACCCTTCTCGAAGTGCTCTCTGCTTTTGACAGCGCCGGCATCGAAACGGACGCAGATGTACTGTTTATTGGTAACGTCGGCGAGGAAGGTCTTGGCGACCTGCGGGGAGTGAAGTATTTATTTAGGGATGGCGCAGAGAAGATAGACACTTTCATCGCCGTCGATGGTGGCAACGCGGACCGCATCGTATACGGCGGCGTCGGCTCTCACCGTTACCGGGTAACGTTCAAGGGTCCGGGCGGCCACTCCTGGGGGGCCTTTGGTCTTGCCAACCCCCAGCACGCCCTGGGCCGTGCCATTGCCTTGTTTGATGAAAACGCGCCATCCGTCACAAGCGTAGGCGAGAAAACCAGCTACAACGTCGGACGTATCGGTGGCGGCACCTCCATCAACTCCATCCCCTTCGAAGCGTGGATGGAAGTCGATATGCGCTCCGGCAGTCAGGACAAGCTCGATGACATTGATGCTGTGTTGCAATCCGCTGTGCAAACAGCGCTAAAGCAGGAAAACGAAGGCCGACTGGACGGCCCCGCTCTCACCGTGGACGTTGCGAGGGTTGGCACGCGCCCCGCAGCGAAGGGTGATTCCAGCTCGGCACTGGTGCAACGCGCCATGGCCGCCACTACAGCGCTCGGCGTGACCCCTTCACTGCAGATTTCATCCACCGACTCCAATCTGCCTATTTCCAAGGGCATCCCCGCAGTCACTATGAGTCGCGGTGGCAAGTCTGGAAACGCGCACTCGCTACACGAGTGGTGGCAGCCCATTGATGTGCATCTGGGGCCACAAATTGGCATTCTCACAATTCTTGCAGAAGCGGGTCTTGCGAATTAGCGAGACCGTATCGCAGCCCGAGGAAGAACCGACAGGGGTACTTTCCAATCAAGCGACGGAAGTGCCCCTAACCAGGGACGCCATTAGGGCCATCTTTGAGCGCGAACGCCATAAGGCGGATGCACTCTTCTCGCACTGGGAACACCCTTTCTCTGGACTGACGTTCAATCGTGCCCGCCGATCCTACGGCCAGGCCCATCGCGACGGCCGAGTCGTCCTATCCAACACCTTCGTGGGTACCACGGCGTTTGCGGATCTGGAGGACACGATTCGTCATGAGCTGGCCCACCTCATCGCGGGCATACGCTACAAGCACGGCCCCCGCTGGCGCAAAGTCGCGATAAGCCTTGGAGCAACCCCCAGAGCGAGCGGACGATCCGAGAGCGACGAATTACACGACAAAATGTCGGATGCCCCCTTCACGCTTATTGCGGTGATGCAAAGCGGTGAAGAACGCGTTATCCGGAGGGTCTATCGGCGTGCCCGCAGCTACATAAACTATCGCTACGGTAAGCGGGGGCAGAGGTACCATATCCACGGCGAATTCGTAGAGCGGTTTTTGTATGTCGACCACCGCAATCAGCAGCGCTAGCTCTTTGCTTGTCCTTGGAGCATCACGACTCCTATACTGACTCTCCACTTCACGTTTTGTGAGCGAACCTTGAAAAAGCCTTATCTACGGATTCTTACACGCAGCTTCACAATGCAATATTGGGCAACGGCGACAGTTTTCCTGGCGCTCGGTATTACATCAACGCAAGCCGCTTCACCCTACGACCTGCCTATCCGAGAGCATGTTTTTGAGAACGGACTCCGTTTACTGGTACTGGAGCGTCCCGGTGACTCTCGCGTCGAAGCAAAAATATTTACCGATATGGGCGCCATTCACGAAACGCCGGGGCTTCTGGGAGCAGCGCACTTTCAGGAACACATCATGTTCAAGGGTACGCCCTCGCTGGGAACTACCGATTGGATAGCGGAGCAGGCTATCCGAGAGCGCATGAAAACAGTGGAGTCCGCCTATATCGAAGAGAAAAACCGCGCACGCAATACTGTCCGACAACGGGGTGTTATAGACGACTACCGTCATGCGACAGAGACAGCCCGCATGCGTGAGCTGCAGGCCGAGCTGACCGCCTTAGAAAAGGAGGCGTCTCAGTATCGAGAGAATGGTGCGTTGAATAAATGGTACCAGGCCTTTGGCGGAACAAACCTCACAGCGACCACCGAGCAGGAGTACATGAAGTTCGACATCAACCTTCCTGTGGAGCGCATCGATCTATTTTTTAGAATCGAAGCCGATCGCATGGTGAACACTGTTTTTAGAGAGTTCGATCAGGAACGGATGATTCTCGTGGAGCAGCGACTGGGAGATCTCAACAAACCTTCGACACCCTACTACGTGCAAGTGAATGCGGTAGCCGGAATGATTCACCCGGTATTTTGGCCCGAGGGCTACATGACGGATTTTTATGAGTACACGCGCACCTCCCAGCGCGCTTTGTACGAAGAGTATTTCGTGGTCAATAACAGCACGATTGTACTCATCGGCGGTGTCAGCCTGGAGGACATGATTCCACGGGTAGAGCACTATTTTGGCTGGATGGAAGCAGCTCCAGAGCCCACTAGAACACCTGCAATCGAACCAAGGCCTGGAGCCGAGAGGCGACTCATTTATCGCAATGATGAGATTAACCCCCGGGTGGAGTTCCGTTACCTCATTCCGGCGGTGGGTCACCCTGACCGCCCAAGCTTTGATGTCCTTGGAGAAATTGCCAGTGCCCGTCTGCGTGCGGCCACGGAAACCGCTGGCATCGCCGCAACGGTTAACGTGAACACCCGCGTTGTCCATACCGATCGCTTTGGCGTACCCGCGACCATAAACTTTGAGCTAATCCTTACCGACGCTAATGACCTGACGGCCGCCGAAGCAACCCTGGAGAGCGTCCTCTCTACTCTCCAAAGCGACATCAGTAGAGATGAAGTGAGCACAGCTCAGGGCACCCTGCGCACGCAGTGGTATCGCACACAGCGAGATGCCAGCGCCCTGGCTTTTCAAATCGGTCACTTCCAGACAATGGATCGCTGGCAAACTTTGCAGGAATACCTGGAAGCGCGTGACGCTGTGAACGCGAAGGACATTAGTCGACTCGCTGAGACTTACTTTGTTGTGGACAATCGCAGCGTGGGCATCGCCCGCCCACCTCAGACCACGGCCAAACTGGAGCAGCAGCAATGAAGGCAATTTGCGTACAGGTCGCCCAAGTCCTCGCCCGAGGAGGTTTATTGCTTGCCCTGACTATCGTTGGCGTCAATGCTCAGGACACCACGCACCCCCGGGAAATGGGACTCGCCGAAACCAGTTGGAATAGACCCAGCCCTGAATCGCTTCAGGTGACCTTAGACAATGGCCTGGTAGCGTATATCGCCGAGGATCACCGCGCGCCCCTCACCACCCTGATCGCCTACCTAGGGGTCGGCACGGGCCACGGGGAGCCCGGGGATTCCGCAGCACTGGCCGCGGCGCTTCGTAGAGGTCCACAGTCTATGCCCGGTGGAGAGTTCCAAACTACCCTGTCAGATATGAACGCCGATTTTAGGGTGACTCAACATCACGAAACCACCGAAATCATGCTCGATGTGCCCGCCAGCAATACTCGCAAGGCGCTGACATTAATGGCTGAATTGCTTAAAGAACCATCATTTGTCGGAGCAGAATCGGGGCCGCAGCTACGCACTTCCAGCGGCTCGATTGATTACAACTACTCCCTCGTGAACGCCGTAGCACTCTTTGAAGAGCGGCTTTATTCCGGCCACCCTTTTGGACGTAGCGCCACGACGGCAAAGCAAGCGACCGAGACAATCACGGGTGCTCGCCAGTTGCATGAGCGTTTTATGGTCGCAAAAAATATGAGCCTCGCGGTTGCGGGAGACTTCGAGCGAGCCACTGTAATCATCGAGACTCGCCAGGCGTTCAAGACTTTGAGCGCCGCCATGCGACCAGAGCAAGTCCCCTTCCCCGCAATAGCGCCGGCGAAGCAGCGACAGTTGATTCTCTCCAACGCGGAACGCATCCAGGGATGGGTCGTGGTTGGCCATGAGCTGCCTAGCGTACCAGTCGAAGATCAAGCGGCCCTCGCCGTCATGGACTATATTCTGGGCGCCTATCACCTGGACTCGCGACTGTATCGCAGCTCACGAGAGCTTCGTGGACTTACCAACGACAACAGCTCTTTTCTTGAGCCGGGCATCAGGGGCCCGGGCGCTTACTCCTTTAGAACCTATGGGCGCCCGGAGGCGGTGCGACTGCTGGTAGACATCACCTTTAGAGAGTTGAATAGTATTCGCGACACTCTGGTTACCGAGGATGAACTCTTTGTCGCAAAGGGAGCTTTGGTGGACGGCATTTACGCCAAACGCTACGCAACAGCCGTAGATGCGACGCAGGCCTATGCCAAAGAATGGCTGACTCACGGGCATCACAAAACGTCATCGACCTACCCCCAGCGCGTTAAAACGGTTACCGCAGAGGCTGTGAAGGCTGCGGCAAACAAGTATATTCATCCGGATCGAATGATTGTCGCCGTGCTTGGTCCCCTCGATAAGATTGAGGCGGCGCCTGAGATAGAATCCGAACCGCAGCTCAAGGCATGGGGATCAGCGCCACGCTAGTACGACTAGCCTTCATGGACTGTGAGCATGCGATCGAGGCGATAAACAGCATGGTCCACGTAACAGGCATTTAGAAGCGCTGCGTCTTTTTCGATACGCATCAGCTTTGCGCCCAGGCGCTCTGCTACCCGTCGGCTCCGTGTATTGCCGGTCGCGCAGTGGATCTCGATACCTTCCAAGCCAAAGGTGCCAAAACCTAGAGAGCACAGCGTTTCTACCGCCTGCGTGATCACTCCACGGCCGACATAAGACTCGTCCAGCCAATAGCCGATCTCGCCCTCTTTGCTACACTTGTCGATGGCATTGAACCCTGCCAACCCACACAGCTCCGAATCCCACATCAGCGCATAGGCGGCGGCCGTCCCCGCTCGTCGTTTCTCGATCTCCGTCTCAATGAACAGACTCGTGTCGTCAACGGACTGGGTTTTATCCAGCCAAATTAACCAACGTTTAAGATGCTCTCTGTTCCGGTCTACACACGCGAACAAAGCCTCGCGATGCGCAGGCAATAAAGGCTCAAGTCGCAAATGAGGCGTTACCGCAAAGCTTCTCATTTCGCTCAAAATCTAGTCCCCCTGAGCTTCGATGGTACTAGTCAACAGTATTAGCAAAGTGTAATATAAGAAGCTCGCAGTCCTCTTGTGATTTAGAGGAGAGTCACCGTGAATCCCGAACACGCGCTGGACACTTTTTTTGCTCAGCTGTTTAAAGAACATGGTCCGGAGGCTATCACCGAGAGTCTGCACTGGCTGGGCGCCTTTGTGATCACTGAAGACTCCATCATTGTCGCTGCAAACCCGGCTTTCTGCGAGCTACTCGAAGTTGAACACGATGACATAATCGGGGTAGCGGCTTTTGACGTCATCACTCCCGACGAGCAAAGCCCGATGCACGAGCGTTTTGCGCACGATGATACAAACCCTTACGAACTTAAGCTCCGCTTGGCCGACGGACGCATAAAACACGTCGTGGTCACACCACACTCTTTCTCTATCGACGACAGGACCTACAGGCTCGCTGCATTTACCGACGTGTCCGAGTACGTGCATATCAAGGATGCAGAAACTCGCTTTAAGAAGGTCTTCGCCGCAGCCGGCATTGGTATTGCCCGAGTTAATCCGGACGGCAGTTGGCTTGAGTGCAACGAAAAAGTCTGCGAAATCGTTGGTTACAGCGAAGAAGAGCTTCTCCAAAAAACTTTTCAGGACATTACCCATCCTGACGATTTGAATGAAGACCTTCAGTATGTGGAAGAGATGCTCGCTGGAACGCGCACGACCTACTCCATGGATAAACGCTATCTACATAAACAGGGGCATTATGTTTGGATACGACTGACCGTTACTCTGGTCGATGGTGCCGATGGGCAGCCCCAGTATTTTGTAAGCCTGATACAAGACATTTCCGCAGAAAAGCAGGCAGCAGCTGCAATAGAGCTGCTCAACGAAAAGCTCGCTGAGCTCTCTTTGACCGATGGCCTTACGAGCGTAGGTAATCGACGCAAGTTCGACACGGCGCTTGAGAATGAATGGCGCAGAGCGCGCCGCCATGGAACCGGACTAGCGCTCATTCTCATAGATATTGATAACTTCAAGTCCTATAACGACGACTTTGGACACCTCGCGGGAGATGACTGTCTCAAACAAGTTGCCGGCGCGATACAAGAGTATGGCAACCGCGTGAGTGACTGTGTCGCGCGTTATGGAGGGGAGGAATTTGCACTGCTTCTGCCTGGAAAATCCCTCCAAGAGGCTGTTGTTACCGCTGAGAAGTGCCGTGAATCGATAGAAAGACTGCGCATCCCCAGAAAAGATGACAGTCCCAGATCAGTGGTTACCATCAGCCTGGGCGTAGCGGAGATAACGCCAGGGGCGGAAGATGGCGCTGAGATGCTCATCGATGCCGCTGATCACAGGCTCTACGAGGCAAAAAGTAGTGGTAGAAACAACGTCAAACCCTCGCTCGAAGACAGTTAGGCGCCCCCTTGGCGCTAGATCACTTTAAGTAGCGCGAACATACCGGGACGATCGTTCATAGGAACTTACCTGCAAACCTAGGCATCTTCTTCCTCTGGCCCTCGAAACGCTCTACTCTTGGCGTCCGATTTTGAAATCCCTGGCTTCGCTCAATGAAACTCGCGCTCAACCCTGATGTACTCAACGCCATCGATCCTCCTATTGCAGAAGCGCACTCGTGGATCGAGGGGCGGGAGTTTCCCGCAGACAAGCCCCTGCTGGACCTAGCCCAGGGCGTACCAAGCTACCCCCCCGCCTCTGAGATTAGCCAACACGTAGCCGAGCGCGCGAGACTTTTCGAAACCGCGCAGTACACGGGTATTAAAGGCATCCCAGAACTTCGGGAAACACTCGCAAGCCATGTGAGTCAGCGCTATCAAGGTTACGTCTCCGCCGAAAATATTCTGATTACGGCGGGGTGCAATCAGGCGTTTTGCCTTGCGGTTCATGCCCTGGCCCGCGCGGGTGACGCCGTAATGCTACCCGTCCCCTATTACTTCAATCATCAAATGTGGCTGGAGATGCAGGGCATCGAACCTATTCACTTACCTTTTCGCCACGACCGCGCGGGAGTGCCAGACCCCAAGGAAGCGGCCGCGCTACTCACTAAAGACACCAAGGCCATAGTATTAGTCTCGCCCAGTAATCCAACGGGGGCCGTGTACCCCCCGTCCGTCATCACAGAGTTCAGGGATCTTGCGGCGCAGCACGGGATTGCGCTAATCCTCGACGAGACCTACCGGGATTTTCTTACTGACGAACAAGGACCTCCCCACAACCTGATTCAGGAAAGCCATTGGGATGAGACCCTCGTTCAGCTCTACAGCTTCTCCAAAACGTTTAGCCTGACGGGCTACCGCATTGGCGCCGTATCGGCCAGTGAGCGTGTAATCGAGGCCGTCGCCAAGGTCATGGATACGGTTCAGATTTGCACACCTCGTATCTCCCAAGACGCTGCGCTCTACGGACTGAAACATGCCTGGCCCTGGGTGGCAGAAAAGCGCGAAATGCTCGCGGGACGGGAAAACGCTATGAAGCGTGTTTTTCGGGAGGGTGAGCTGGGTTACGAACTCATATCCGCGGGAGGTTACTTCGCCTATATCCGCCACCCCTTCGAACACCAGAGCGCCAAAGAAGTCGCTCGCCGCCTAGCAGACGAGCAAAACATCCTGTGCTTACCGGGTAGTTTCTTTGGCCCGGGACAGGAACGGTTTCTTCGTTTTGCTTTTGCCAACATCGAGGAATCTGATATGGGCGAACTCGCTGCGAGACTCAAAGAGAGCGCGACAACAATTTAAGGCAGGCCCTGCTGAAACCTACAGTTGCCCCCGGATCGGCAGAATACGGGTTAGATTCGCTGTAAATCGTTTCCACCCGCCCGTCTCAGGCTCTTTGCTAAACACCTGCTCCTTTCCTGCGGTGGTGGTCCGCCAACGAAGCGCGCCGTCATCCAGGTACACGGCATAAGCATGCTCGTCCAGGGCGGCGTTCATGCTCGAGACAAACTCCCCGGCAAGACTACTGTTATCAATGACAACACCCATTTCGGTGTTGAGGTTTGCTGATCGTGGGTCCCAATTAAAGGATCCTATGAACAGATAGCGTCGATCTACAACAAATGCTTTTCCATGGAGCTTACTATCGGCGTCGGTGACGTCTGAGGCCTTGGTGTCCTCGAAGGTAATATCGCCTCTGAATTCATAGAAACGAATACCTTTTTTCAGAAGTGGTTTTCGAACGGGCGCATACCCACCGTAAACAACCAGATGATCATTAGCCGCAAGGCCATTGGTGAGGACAGTGACCTGCACGCCCCTCCCCGCTATCTCTGACAACCAGTCGACGCCTTTCTTACGCGGTACGAAGTATGGGGAGATAACGAAAAGCTCCTCCTTTGCCGCGCTTGCCAATCGACCCAGGGAATAGATGAGTTTTTCATCGGGTTCTACTTCGTCAGAAAGGGCCTTACCCGGATCGTCGTAGACCATTTTGTAAGGAGACCAGAGGTAGTCTTCTGCGCGGACGTCTTTCATCGCTACGACGCGATCCCCGACGACACTTGCATAGGGTGATCCCACGAGCTCTCGGGACATTGTCCGCAACATGCCACGCAATGCGGGTAGATCCATAGCCCCCTCACCGTTGCCCGCGAGCTGCAGGTAAGGAATGCTGTAGCGATCATTCCAATACTGATCAAACATCGCCGAAGCATCTTTGGCTACGCTCCCGATCGCCGCCGCATCAATGTCGCCAAAATTGTAAGCGGGGTTTACGGCAAAGTATTCAGCCGCAATATTTCTACCGCCAAAAATCAAAAATTCCTGATCCGCGATCAGTGTATTGTTATGCATGCGTCGAGAAAGACGATAGAGATCCCAGCCGTCGAAGCCCCGTGTATTCCGGCTCGCGAAGGGATTAAACAGGCGTAACTCCACGTTTGGGTGACTATCAAGGGGGCCAAGCTGTTCCTCGATATCACCGGTGCCAATATCGTCGATGAGCAAACGCACGCGAACACCACGGTCCGCGGCACTAAGTAAGGCTTCAAAAAACACCGCTCCGATGGGGTCGTTCCCCACCAGGTAGTACTGAACGTCCAAGGTCTTTTCTGCCAGCCCTATCGCCAAGAGTCGGGCTGACAGTGCGTCTACACCACGAAAAAGCGGCGTAAACCCCGACTCGGGATGGCGCGCCTCGCGAAGGGGTGCCAGGCGACGGCCAAGACGAGTGTCGCTGGTGTCCACGTCGGCATAGCTCGCATCTCTAGGCGCTTCGAAGTCGACGGTTGAGCATGCGCTGAGTACGAGGGTCAGCAGCAAAAAACCGGCACTGCGCAGAATGCCTGATCGCCTGCGGGCGTGGCCTCGACTGGGCCTCATGAAGCTTTCACTCATAGCGGGAGTTTGCCGCAGCAGACTGGAAAGTCCAGCGAATATTTTTGCTCCCCTAGCCACGATGCTCCATTGACTGTCCCTTAAGGCGATCCTTTTCGACAGTAGAGACCGTCAGGCGCTCCTTGTGTCGCGAAGCGGTACCAATGTAACTGCTACTCGCAATTGAAGCCGCTCCGTGTTTCTGCACAAATCAGCTTGTAGTACCATCCTGCGCGTGACAACGATGAAACTCACAGGATTCGCACCTAGATGGGCACCGGCCATAGCGCTGGTCCTGTTCATTGCTATGCAGGTGTCCCTTGCGGGGCACATGCATGCTGATGATGGCCCCCTTCGTGATTGCTCGATTTGTCAGTTCGATCATGAGCACTTATCTATTGTCAGTGATGGTGCAACTGCCAGCATAACGTTTGCGGTCATTGCTCCTCAGCCAGCTCCGGCTCTAGTCACACCGCTTCCAAACTATCGTCTTCTCGCCCGAGGACCACCCACCCTCTCCTAAGAAAGCCACCGCATTTTTTTATCCTTAGGAGATACACATGAAACGCACTCTTTTAGCGGCCTGTATTGGTGCCGCGAGCCAAGCCATGGCACAAGCACCCGATACGCGCATCGAGCACGTGCTCGTCACAGTACCCATCCATAAAAAGGCCGCGGAGACCGCACTTCCCGTGACGGTACTCAGCGGCGCAGAACTTCGACGCCTTGCTACAAGCACCTTGGGGGAAACCCTTGGAGACAAACCCGGAATCTCTAACTCGTCCTTTGGCCCGGGAGTCGGCAGACCCGTCATCCGGGGACAAGCGGGGCCTCGAACGGTAAACCTTACCAATGGCATTGCGGCGGCTGACGTGTCGAGCCTCAGTCCGGATCATGCGGTGAGCATCGAGCCAATGCTGGCAGAATCTGTAGAGGTACTTCGTGGACCATCAACTCTCCTCTATGGCGGTGGGGCTATTGGTGGCGTTATTAATACGCTGGACAACCGCATCCCCAGCGAGCGCATCGATGGTGTTCAGGGGGCCGTTGAATATCGCTACGATGACGCGCCGGAAATGAACACCGGCGTGGTCAAACTAGAGGGCGGTTCCGGTGATTTTGCGTTCCATCTGAGCGGTACATTCCGTGACTTCGAAAACACGAGCATCCCCGGTCTTGCCATCGACGAAGAGGCCGTCGAGATGCAGGAAGAGCTTCTTGGTGGCCATGACGAAGATCACGAAGGCGAAGATCACGAGGAAGAAGAGCTCGAAAATTCGGACGGCTTTATCGCCAATAGCGATGGCGACTCCGACGTATTCAACATCGGCGGCAGTTATCACTTCGGCGATCGGGATTACATCGGCTTCTCCTATAACAGTTTCGAGACTAACTACGGCATACCTCCCGGCGCCCACGGGCACGAAGAAGAGCACGACGAGGAGGACCACGATGAGGAGGAGGAAGAGGAAGAAATCATCCGCATCGATCTCCAGCAGGAGCGCTACGACACGCAACTGCACATGCATGACCTCATCCCCGGCCTCGTCGACGTTGCAAGGGTCTACGCGACGTACACAGACTACGAGCACGTAGAGCTGGAAGGCGCCGAGATTGGCACGCAATTCAGTCGCGAAACCCTCGAAGGGCGGGTAGAGCTGGTTCGCGAGGGTGACAGCCACGGGGTATTTGGCCTGCAGTTTCGCGGCGATGAGTTTTCAGCCATTGGTGAAGAAGCCTATGTGCCCGAAACCGACTCCCTCGAATGGGGCGGTTTTTATGTACAGGATTTTCATTCAGGAGATTGGCAATTCGAAGCGGGCGCACGATTGGACTACGTGGAGCGCGATCCAGCGACAGGTCTGGAAGAAGACTTTACGAGCTTCAGTGTCTCTGGCTCAGCGCTATACCCTATCAGTGACAATGTGAATCTTGGTATCTCTGTGTCTCGTTCGGAGCGCGCCCCGTCTACGGAAGAACTGTTCTCTAACTTGAACAATTCAGAAGACGAGCTCGTGACCCATGCAGCCACAGGGATTATCGAAGTTGGTAACCCCAATCTCGATACCGAAGTGTCTCTAAACGGCGATCTTTCACTCACGTGGCAAGGCCAAACATCGTTTGCCGAACTGACTTTTTTCTATAACACCTTTAGTGACTACATTTTCTTGCTGAACACGGGCGACGAAGCGGACGAGACGCCCGTTTATGTCTATGAACAGGACGATGCGGAGTTCTATGGCGTTGAGTTCGAGTCCAGCTTCGACCTTGCAACTGTAGGGGAAGGCAATCTCGCACTCGGTTTCTTCGGCGATATGATCACCGGCGAGTTCGACTCCGCTGGCGATGTGCCGCGCCTGCCACCCATGCGATTTGGTAGCGAGCTATCCTGGCGCTCTGACTCCCTCGGAGCTTATGTGAGAGTTCTTAACGCTAGTGATCAGGACAATCCCGGTGCTTTCGAGACCGAGACCGATGGTTACACGCGCTGGGACGCCGGAATCGACTACACAATGCAGTTTTCTGGCAACACTGAGTTGTTTGCGTTCCTCAAGCTGAAGAACATCACCGATGAGGAGATACGTCTGAGCACCTCCTTCCTTCGCAACTTCGCACCCCAGGCGGGCGAAAGCGTCGAAGCGGGTGTAAGACTGGCGTTCTGATGTAAAACCAAGCCCCCCTGTCTGGCAAAAAGACAGCGGGGGCTTCTAGCTCAAAACCAAAACCGAAACCCGGCAACGAGAGAAACACCTGTAGCGGTCCCCTTAGACGGATGACTCGCCGATAAGAAGAACTGGAACGCAAACCTTGTCGTATTCAGCGTTGCGGGCGCACAGGTCGCGCTGGCAACACTCCTCTTCGTCCAAGCACGGTCCGGGCACCCATTCTGGTCCGTTTAGTACACTAACTCGCGACGAACGCATCCCATGGACCACTGATAGCCAGCGTCCGTGTTGGTGAATAGACGATAACAAACAGAATATTCCCATCTGGAGAAAAGCAGGCGCCGGCCAATTCGGTTCACAATCTAATTC
>NZ_CBFIIF010000045.1:0-16937 GCF_965662665.1 Congregibacter sp.
AGGCGCTGATCCTGGCGCTGATTCAGGGGCTTACTGAGTTTCTTCCCATATCAAGCTCGGCACACCTCTTGCTGCCGTCCATGCTGCTGGGTTGGCCTGATCAAGGGCTGGCCTTTGATGTGGCGGTGCACTTTGGCACGCTCTCAGCGGTCGTTGTTTATTTTCGTCAGGATCTGTGGGCGCTGGCTCAAGGGGGTGGTCGGGCATTGCTCGCCAGAGAAGTGAACGACAGCAGTCGTGAGATCGGTTTTCTGGCGCTGGCAACCGTGCCTGCAGTGCTTGTGGGTTTCGCACTCAATGACATGATGGATTCCCTGCGCACGATACCTGTAATCGCCAGCACAACTATTATATTTGCGCTGTTGCTGGCCTATGCCGATCGTCGCGTACAGAGCTCATCAACGGAGGGTGTTGGGAACTGGCGGGTCGCTCTTCTCATTGGTTGCGCGCAGGCGATCGCACCTATCCCGGGTACCTCGCGATCCGGGATTACTATTACTGCGGGCTTGCTTCTGGGTCTTTCTCGTCACGCAGCAGCGCGGTTCTCTTTTCTGTTGTCTATTCCCATAATTTCAGGCGCTGCGCTTTTAAAGGTGACGGAGTTAAGTGGTGCAGACACGCCAGTGGATCTGCCTCTGATGGCGTTGGGTACGACTGTCGCTGCGTTGAGTGCCTATGCCTGTATTGCCGTGTTTTTACGTCTCATAGAGGCGGTGGGCATGCTGCCCTTTGTTATGTATCGCCTGTTCCTGGGTGTTGTCCTATGCGCCCTTTGGTGGGCCTGATTTGTTGAGGAAGTCGAATAAATGAAAGTGGCTTTTCTAGGGCTCGGTGTGATGGGGTTTCCTATGGCGGGGCATTTGTCCCGCGCCGGACATGAGGTCTGCGTCTACAACAGAAGTCCGGCCAAGATGGATCTTTGGCGAGAGACCTACGATGGACGTAGCGCCAATACACCGGCCGAGGCGTCTTCGAATGCTGACGTGGTGGCCCTGTGCGTGGGCAATGATAACGACGTCCGTGAGGTTATCTGCGGCGATAAGGGGATTCTCGAGGGTGTGGCCGAGGGTACTGTGATTGTGGATCACACAACGGCGTCTGCAGAGCTGGCAAGAGAGCTCGAAGACCTGTGTAGCTCACGCGGCCTGGGTTTTGTGGATGCACCGGTAAGCGGCGGGCAAGCTGGCGCCGAGGGCGGAGTACTGACGGTGATGGCTGGGGGTACTGCGGCGTCCTTTGAGAAGGCGCTTCCCGTCATGGAGAGTTACGCAAAGTGCGTGCGACTGCTCGGTGACAGTGGTGCCGGACAGTTGGCTAAGATGGTCAACCAAATTTGTATTGCCGGTGTGGTCGAGGGGCTGTCAGAAGCGCTGCTGTTTTCAGAGCGGGCAGGTTTGGACACAGCGGCGGTGGTGGAAGTGATCAGTCAGGGTGCTGCGCAATCGTGGCAGATGCAAAATCGCTACGAAACGATGCTGGAAGGGCAATATGAACATGGATTTGCGGTGGACTGGATGCGCAAAGACCTGTCCATCGTGCTCGCAGAGTCCCACCGGCTAGGCCTCGAATTACCCGTGACAGAGCTGGTTGATGGGTTCTATGCGGATGTCCAGGCGATGGGCGGATCTCGCTGGGATACCAGCAGTTTGCTGGCGCGCCTGGTGGATAGGCATGCAGAGTCAAAGAATGAGGCTGACGGTTAATGGATAAGGAGATTTTTAATCAGGACCTACTTGAGTTTCTGTCAGAGTCTACAACGTCCTTTCACGCGGTTAGGGCCATGTCCCGACGTCTGCGCGAAGCGGGTTTTAAGGCTTTGGAATCGTCCAGGGATGTAGCGCCGGGAAGCGGGGGCGTCTTCTTTGAGCAAGGCGGCAGCCTCATCGCTTTGCGTCCCGGTAGCGGGTCACTGCTTGATGATGGCCTGCGTATGGTGGGGGCTCACACGGATAGTCCCTGCCTCATGGTGAAGCCCCAGCCGGAACGTCGCAGTCAGGGCTACCTGCAGCTCAGCATTGAGGTTTACGGCGGTGCTTTGTTAAATCCCTGGTTTGACCGCGACCTGTCCCTCGCCGGTCGAGTGAGTTATGAGAATACGACGGGCGCCGTGGCCACGGCGCTGGTGGATTTTAGGGATCCCATCGCGGTGATACCCAGTTTGGCGATTCACCTCGACCGCGAGGCGAACAAGAATCGAACGGTGAATGCACAAACCCAGATGTCCCCGATTTTGTCTCTGGATATCGGCGAGTTCAGTCTGCGGGAATTTCTTTGCGAGCATCTTCGGGATCAGAACCTTGATGCCAAGGAAGTGCTGGATTACGAGTTGTGCTTTTACGACACCCAGGCTCCCGCGCAGATTGGGCTGCGGGGAGAGTTCATTGCGTCAGCGCGTCTGGACAATCTGCTGTCTTGCTATACGGGCTTGCAAGCGCTGCTGGAGGCGGACGGGTCCCAGTGGTCCTTGCTGGTTTGCAATGACCATGAAGAGGTGGGTTCCTGCTCAGCTACCGGTGCCCAGGGACCCATGCTGCAGCACTTTCTTCAGGGCTTGCTGCCAGAGCAAGGGGTTTTGCCCCTGCTCATGCAGCGCTCCATGATGATTTCTGCGGACAATGCTCATGCGGTGCACCCGAGCTATCCTGACAAACATGACGAACACCATGGGCCGAAGATTAACAGCGGCCCTGTCATCAAAGTAAATGCGAGCCAGCGCTACGCCACATCCAGCGACGGCGCAGCCTTGTTTCGACTGCTGGCCCGTGAAGCGGATGTGGCGGTGCAGAGCTTCGCCATGCGCGCGGATATGGCTTGTGGGAGCACCATTGGCCCCATCACCGCCGGTGAATTGGGTGTCACCACTCTGGATATCGGTGTGCCTACTTTTGCCATGCACTCCATTCGTGAGCTTGCAGGAAGCGACGATGCCTGGTCACTGCACCGAGTTCTGCGCGCGTATTTTCAACAGACTGCTCCACTGTTTTCTGCTGGCTAGTGAAGTCCGCCAAAGAAAGCACTGTGGATGATCAACAAACTCTTTAGGAGACAGCAATGAGTATGCGTCGCGTACTGACGGGTATCACCACCACCGGTACTCCCCATCTGGGTAACTACGTAGGTGCAATTCGTCCTGCAATTGCCGCCGCAAAACAGGCGGATAACGAGTCTTTTTTCTTTCTCGCGGATTATCACGCGCTGATTAAGTGCAGTGATCCCGAGGTAGTGGAACGATCGGCTCTTGAAATCGCAGCGACCTGGCTGGCCCTCGGGCTGGATACCACGCGCGCAGTATTTTATCGCCAGTCGGACATTCCCGAGATAGGCGAGCTAACCTGGATTCTTAACTGTAGTGCCGCCAAAGGCTTAATGAACAGGGCTCACGCCTATAAAGCGGCGGTGCAGGCTAATGAAGAAAATGGGGAGGACCCTGACTTTGCGGTCACTATGGGGCTTTTTAGCTATCCCGTGCTTATGGCGGCGGACATTCTGATGTTTCGCGCCCATGACATCCCCGTTGGCCGGGATCAAATTCAGCACGTGGAGATGGCGCGGGATATTGCCCAGCGTTTCAATCACAATTATGAAGAACTCTTCGTGCTGCCCGAGGCGCGGGTTGACGACAATGTCGCGGTGCTTCAGGGGCTGGACGGACGCAAGATGAGCAAGAGCTACAACAATACGATCCCCTTATTTGATACAGAGAAGCGCCTTCGAAAATCCATCAACAAAGTAAAGACCAACCTTCTGGAGCCTGGCGATCCGAAAGACACGGAAGATTCTACGGTGTTCCAGTTGTGGTGCGCATTTGCCGATGAGGCGGGTGTTGCATCTATGGAGCAGGCTTTTGCTGATGGCATTGCTTGGGGTGAGGCCAAGAAGCAGCTCTTCGAGCTGATCAATGACGAGCTGAGTGGTCCTAGAGAAGAATACGAGCGCCTTATCGCAGATCCTGGTCATATCGAAACGGTGCTCCGCCAGGGTGCTACGAGGGCGCGGGAGCAGAGCGCTCCCCTCATGACTAAGGTCCGTGCTGCGGTAGGGATCAGGCCGATGGCCTGATCCTCCTCAACCGTTCCGGCGTCGCCAGGTCTGGATTGCTTAGGGACGCTGCGAGTCACTCGGGCGAGTAGGCAAACTCCAAAAACACGCCGCGAGGCTGGCCTACAAAGTAGCGGTAGGCACCAAACCCAAAGTCAGCGCGCTCGGCATAATCCTCATCCAGAAGATTGCTGACGCGTACCGTGGTGCTAAAGCCCTTGCCCAGTGCCAGTGCCAAACGCAGGTTGAGTAACTCATGACCTTCATATTCGTGCTGGTTATCGGGCTCGAGGTAGTAACTTCCCATATGCACCCATCCCAGCTCTGTGGTCAGGCTGCGGCCGCTTTTGAGAGCAGTGTCGCGGCCCAACCGTGCACTGCCAAAGTGCCGCGGCGCGGTGTCAATGTCGTTGCCTTCGATATCAAGACGGGAGCCGAGAAGATTGGCGTCACTGTCATAGCGGTGTCGCGCAATGTTTCCGTCGATGCCTGCATACCAACCTGACTCGCCGGTCCAGTAGACACTAAATTCGATGCCTACATGGCGGGTCTTCGCGCCGCTGACGTTTTGCCGATCAGCGTCCTGAAAAATCACATCGCTTTTTTGCATGCTGTACACCGAGGCGTCATAGCTAAAGCCGCCCATAGCGCCACGCAGGCCGAGATCAACACTGGTGATGGTTTCACTGTCCAGATCTGCGACTTCCTGTCCCGACTGCAAACGGTAGAGTTCTGCCGCCTGGGGAGGACGAAAGCCCTGGGCGCCGCGAAGATAGATACGATGATCGTCGCTCAGCGCGTAGGTGACGCCCAGATTTATGCTGCCGTTGCTGAAGTCATCTTCTCGATCAGCCGGACGAAAAAATCGACAGGCACTGGCTTCGGGCGCACAGGCGGAGCCATCGTCAGTCTGGTTGTCGTAGTCATAGCTGTTTTGCTCGAGACGCAGGCCCGCGGCGAGTCCCAGGCGCGACGTGAGTTGCCAGTTTGCCTGGCCATAGAGAGCTGCAGACAGAGCGTCTACTTCGTAATCATAATGCACCCCTGCAGGCTGATTAGGACTGAAATCGTCGTCCTGCACTTCTCTCAGCCACCCTCGGGTGGCATCGATGTCTACGCCCGTACTCCAGCTGAAGCTCTCAATGCTATCGCTGAGTGCCAGGCGTAGGCCCAGGCTCTCCTGGCCGTTTTTTTCGGTGGCCTGCCAGGGAAGGAAGTGCTGTAAAAACTCCATGCTCGTGCGTCTAAAATAGGGGGTGATGCTGAGCTGGCCGGCGCCAGTCTCTCGAGACCAGCGGCTGTAGGCTCGCAGTGCAAAACTGTCCCGATAAGCTTCAGGATTGGGATTCACTTTTTTGAGGTTGGGGTCTTTGTAGGCTTCAAATCCTCTGATAAAGCCGGATGTCTCCTGATTGAGGTTAGTCGCTTCGAGGGCATTGGTGACTTGCCACTGCTCGCCGCTAAAGTCATGTCGGAGCGTGAGTTTTTGTTGGTCAAATCCTGCGTTGTCTTTGTAGCCACCATCGCTCACGCCATTGAAATGCACGCCAACGGCGTGCGCCCCATGCTCAGCACGGAACTCACCTCGTACTCGGTAGTAGTCATTGGGTCCGGCTTCGACGGCGTATCCGTGTTCCGGACCCTGGCGAGGATCGGCAGTGAGCGTATTGATCACGCCGTGCACCGCGTTTGCGCCATAGACGGCGGTACCCGGACCGCGAATCACCTCAATCGCACCTGCTTGTTCACTGTTTACGTCAAAAAGCTGATTAACGTTGCAAAATCCTGGTGCTCGCAGGCTAATGCCGTCCCATGCAGTGTAGAAAGCGCCGCAACCGCCACTGCCGGTGAGTACGGGAGAGCGTAAAGCGACCAGGCTCTCCTGGCCGTTGCCCCGCGATATCCAGGCTCCGGGAGCACGCTGCATAACTTGATTGATGTGCACCGCGCCGGTGAGCTTGAGAGCATCATCGTCAATACGTGACCAAGGTAGGGTAAGGTTTAGCCCGGTCTCCGGTTCCCGACTGGCGCTTACGATTACCTGTTCGATGCGCGAAACTTCTTCATTGCTATCTTGCGCTATTACAGACGTTGCAAGCGAAAGTCCCGTGAGGCACAGCGCGGTGTACAGAATCCGCGGATTGGGTGATCGCATAGTGTTCACTAATAAGAGTTATTGAGACGCGCGGCAGTGTAACGGAGGCAGGTCTCAGTCCCAAGTGGTGATCATTGTCCGGTGCATCCAGGCAATGCGAATCTGACAGATTGCCTGACAATAGGGAGTGTTGAGGCTTGGGGTGCGAGCTTTCAGCGGCTAGACTGACGTCTTCTTCATAGCACTGTAAGGCATCTGTCCTGTGCAGCCCTTAGTAATCGCCATAGCCGGACCTTCGGGGTCGGGTAAAAGTCTGTTTGCCGAAACGCTCTGTGACGAGCTGCGCAGTGACGCGCCGCACTTGGGCGTCGTTCTCATGAAGGAGGATGCTTACTATCGCGATCAGGGGCACATGGCGCTGGAGGATCGCGCGGGAGTCAACTATGACCATCCCGACGCTATCGAGCAGGACTTGCTCGCCAAACATTTGCAGCAGCTTAGTGATGGTCACAGCATAAACTCACCACTGTATGACTACACGGTGCATAGTCGTCAAAGTGAGACGCTGCCTGTCGCACCGGCGCCGGTAATTATCGTCGAGGGTATCTTGTTGCTCACGCACGCCGGGCTGCGCGACGTGTTTGATATCAAGTTCTATATGGACACGCCTCTGGATATTTGTCTGTTGCGGCGCATGGCCCGCGATGTTCAGGAGCGAGGTCGAAGTCTGGATTCGGTAACCCAGCAATATCAGGAAACGGTGCGACCGATGTATCACGAATTCATCCGGCCCAGCGTGCGCTATGCGGACATGGTGATTACCCGGGGTGGCCGTAATCGCGTCGCGCTGGATGTCGTTCGCAACATGTTGCTATCCCTGGCAATCAACGAGAAACCGTCTTGAGTAGCGCATCTACGACAGTGCTTGCCTTGCTGGCAATCGCCGTGCTGCTGGGCATAGCCTGGCTTTTGTCGCTGGATCGGCGATCTGTGTCTTTGCGAACGGTCGGTGGAGCATTTCTCTTACAGGTGGGTATTGGAGGGCTTGCTCTCTATGTGCCCGCAGGCCGAGCGGTTCTCGAGTCCCTGTCCTCCGGGGTAGCGCGAGTGATCAGCTACGGTCAGTCGGGAATAGACTTTGTATTCGGTGACATCGGCCGCTACGAGGTAGGGTTTGTGTTTGCCTTTCATGTGCTTCCGATCATTATCTTTTTTTCGTCATTGGTCGCGGTGCTTTATCACATCGGCGTCATGGGCTGGGTTATCCGTCTGCTCGGTGGTGCCCTGCAACGCTTGCTGGGCACAAGCCCGGCGGAGTCCATGTCAGCGACCGCTAACGTGTTCGTCAGCCAGACTGAAGCGCCATTAGTGATCAAGCCCTATATTGCCTCCATGACGCGCTCGGAGCTTTTTGCCGTGATGGTGGGCGGCATGGCGACGGTGGCAGGTTCAGTGCTGGCAGGCTACGTCGCGCTCGGTGTAGAAATGCGTTATCTGCTTGCGGCGAGTTTTATGGCCGCGCCGGGAGGATTGCTCATGGCGAAGCTGCTGGTGCCAGAACAGCAATCGGTCTCCAGGGCCGAAGACGCTATGAATCTAAGTATCGAGAAAAGCGTCAACGTCTTTGACGCCGCAGCAACCGGCGCGGCTAATGGCTTGTCCCTCGCAGTAAATATTGGCGCTATGCTCCTCGCTTTTGTCGGCCTGATCGCTTTGTTGAACGGCTTGCTGGCGGGGCTTGGGGGGCTGGTAGGCTGGGACGCCCTAAGTTTGGAACTTTTGCTTGGTAACCTCTTTCGGCCTATCGCATACCTTCTTGGTGTTCCCTGGGAGGAGGCCGCGGTCGCGGGTAACCTCATCGGCCAAAAGTTGGTGCTCAATGAGTTTGTCGCCTTCGGCTCATTTTATGAAGACAAAGCCTTGCTGAGTGATCATGCGCAGGCGGTCGTCTCCTTTGCGCTCTGCGGCTTTGCGAATCTGTCGTCCATCGCGATTCTCATTGGAGGGTTGGGCACGCTCGCGCCAGAGCGGCGGCCCCTCATCGCGCAGTTGGGGCTCCGTGCTGTGGCGGGTGGTTTTTTGGCGAATCTGCTTAGTGCCGCCATCGCCAGCTTCTTTTTGTCTCTGGCATGACAGGAAACTATGCACGGGTGCTAATGCGAACTTCCTGTGCTGTGCACCTTGAGGGCGGCTTGGACTCCTTATGAATTCTCATTCAGTGTTAACCGTGAGCGATGATTTGCCCTTGTCCGTGGCGCGGCCCGTACACAGTGGCAAGGTGCGATCCGTATACTTTCTTCGCCCTGAAGATTCGCGACGTCTCATCGAAGAGCGACGTTACCCCATCGCTGCGCACAGTGACTTGGCGGTGATGGTGATCTCGGACCGATTGTCGGCTTTTGATTGCCTCTGGCGCAGTGACAGTTTCGCGGGAGTGCCTGGAAAAGGCGCAGCGCTGAATGCTATTGCGGCGCACTGGTTTGCCGCCTTCGATGAGGCGCAGCTGATTCCCCATCATTTGTTAGAGATGCCGCACCCTATGGTGTGGATCGTGCGGCAAGCCAAGCCGGTCATGATTGAAGCGATCGCCAGGCGCTACATCACTGGCTCACTGTGGCGGGCCTACAGTCGGGGGGAGCGTGTTATCGGGGGTGTGACACTTCCCGAAGGTTTGAAACAGTTTCAGCGCTTAAGCCAACTTCTGTTTACGCCATCGACAAAAGGCATTATCCGCGGTTTACCCGATGTGCCGGACACGGACGACGCGCCGGTCTCCAGCTCGGCATTAAGAGCCCACTACGAGGCCTTCGGTCTCCGCAGCGAAGCGCAACTGGACCACTGCGTGAATGCGCTGAAGTCTGGTTTTGAAACCATCGAACGCTTGCTGGGAGATCGCGGCGAGTTGCTGGTGGATACCAAGTTCGAGTTTGGAATAGCCCCCGCCAAGGGTGGAGGCGAGGAACTCGTTTACATGGATGAAGTCGGCACTCCGGACTCATCGCGGATTTGGCGTACCAGCGATTGGGAGCGAGGCGAACCTCGGGAACATAGTAAAGAGCAATTTCGGGAGGCACTGATGTCCTGGGTTGATGATAAGGACTTGCTTCTTGATCCAGCGCGCATGGATGAGCGCAGCGCCTTCGCTAAGGCCCACACTGTCCCCGATGAGTTTTTTGACACACTGTCGCAGACCTATGCAGCGCAGGCTGACGATATTCTCGGTAAGCCTCTACCGATAATAGAGCGTCCCCGTGAGGCTATGTTGGATCTACTCAGCGAGTTTGGTCTGGTTGCTTAGAGTATGTTGCAGGACCCATCTTTCTATTTAGTCAGTGTCCCGGCAGTGCTGCTCTACGGAGTAGCGAAAGGTGGTTTTGGTGGGGCTGTGGCGATTCTGGCGGTGCCGCTCATGGCACTGCTGATGCCGCCTGCTCAGGCTGCGGCCATCTTGCTACCCATTCTTGTCGTCATGGATATGGTCGTGATTTACAGCTATCGCGGGCAGTTTGATGCCCTCGCGCTGCGCCTCCTTCTTCCCGGGGCGCTCCTGGGCTTGCTTGCGGGCTACCTTTTGGCAGATGCGGTGAATGAAGCGATGATGCGCTTACTCGTGGGATTCGTGGCGCTGATCTTTGGTGTGCAAACACTTATAGGCTGGTTATCTTCTCTTGGAAAAGAACATAATCGCTGGAGCGCCACTTTTATTGGCGCGCTGTCGGGCTTTACCAGTTTTAGCATTCACGCGGGCGGTCCGCCCTTTGCTATGTACCTATTGCCGAAACGATTGCCGCCCCTGATCTATGTTGGGACTTCAGGATTGTTCTTTGCGGTGGTCAACCTTATCAAGCTCCCCGCTTACTACGCACTAGGACAATTGTGCACAGAGAATCTCTGGTATTCCCTGGCCCTGATGCCCATTGCTCCTCTGGGTGTTTTACTGGGTCGACGACTTGTGCAGCTTTCTAATCCCCCGAATTACTACAAGATCATTTCTTTGTTTTTGGTGCTTCTGGGCATCAAGTTAATTTTTGATGGTTACCAGGAATTTCTGTCCTGAGTAGCTTGCTCGTCATCGCTCATGTATCTGTTGCCCGCAGTAACAGCGGGATATACTTCGCGACCAACTCCTCACATCAGAAAAGCTGAGTACTCCTATGCAGGATAGTCTTCGTCACGTAAAGCTTAGCGATAGCATCGCTGCCTCGCCGCAAATACAGGCAGGGGATATGGCGGCGGTGGCCGCCGCTGGATACCAGGTCGTTATCAATAATCGACCCGATGGCGAGGCTATGGGGCAGCCCAGCTCCGACGAATTGCGAGCCGCGGCTGAAGCCGCTGGTCTCGAATATCACTACTACCCCTTGAATGCCTTCAACTACCCTGGCGACGATATTGCTGCTATGGCCGCGCTGTTTGATGACGAGCGCAATGTTTTTGCTTTTTGTCGCAGCGGTACTCGATCGAGCAATCTTTGGATAAGTAGTCGGTCGGCGGACGAGAGAGACGGAGCACGGCAGCACGCTCAGCAACTGGGCTTTGATGTCTCGATGTCTATGCGGTAGTTCCGCTTTGCTGACCGGCTTCCCTTGCAAACAACGAAATACAAAGAGTGAGTAACTTATATGAAGCGATTTTTCACCGTATTGCCCCTGGCATTAAGTCTTGCGTGTTCCTCAGCGCTGCGGGCAGATTCCCTCAGCGATGCTATCGCCGACGACTATGACGCCCACCTCGCGGAGTTGTTCGTATACTTCCATCAAAACCCCGAGCTGTCTTTCATGGAACAAAAGACTGCCGCGCGTCTTGCTGCAGAGCTCCGTGAAACGGGTTTTGAAGTTACCGAGGGCGTTGGCGGAACGGGGCTTGTTGCTATCTTGGAAAACGGTCCGGGTCCACTGGTGATGATGCGGGCGGATATGGACGGCCTCCCCGTACAAGAAAAAAGTGGCTTGGAGTATGCGTCCACGGCAAAGCAGATAGACCCCGATGGTAACGAGGTGTTTGTCATGCATGCCTGCGGGCACGATGTACACATTACTAGTCTGGTAGGTACTGCGCGGCAGATGATGGCGCGGCGCGACGACTGGTCCGGCACGCTAATGCTCATTGGGCAGCCCGCCGAAGAACGCATATCGGGCGCCGAAGCGATGATGGAAGACAAACTCTGGGAGCGTTTTGGACAGCCAGATATGGCTATGGCGTTTCACGTCACCTCAGCCATTCCCACGGGTAAGCTCTCCGCGGCAATGGGTGCGCAGTATTCCGGTGGAGACACGGTTGAAATCATCGTTCACGGTATTGGCGCCCATGGCGCGGCACCGCACGCCGGGGTCGACCCCGTGGTGCTGGGATCGCAAATCGTACTTGCCTTGCAAACAGTCGTAAGTCGCACGCTGCCGCCACGGGACGCAGGGGTTATTACCGTCGGCGCGTTCCATGCAGGGACCAAGAACAATATTATTTCTGATCGAGCTGTCCTGAAGCTGACCGTGCGCAATGATGACCCAGCAACACGGGAGCTCTTGCTCGACGGTATTCGCCGTGTGGCGGTGAATATGGGTCGGGTCGCCGGTTTGCCTGACGACAAGCTACCGGAAGTGATCGTGTCCGATGAGTCGGTGCCGGTGACCGCGAATGACCTCGCAATGACCGAGCGTCTGCGCGATGTTTGGCAAACTCGTTTCGGAAGCGATGTGCTTTGGGACAAAAAGCGTAAGAGCATGGGTTCCGAGGACTTTCCGTTTTTTACTACCGAGCCCTATATTCCCAGTACCTACTTTGCGGTAGGTGGCACGCCGCCAGAGGCATTTAGCGCTGCGGCGGCGGGTGGCGAACCAGTGCCATCGCATCACTCCCCGCTGTTCAAAATCACGCCGGAACCAGCGGTAACGCTTGGAGTTGAGGCGACGGTCGTTGGACTTATGGAGTTAATGGGCAAATGACTGTTCCTATTCGGCCCGCGAGCACCGTAGTCCTGCTTCGCGATGGCGAGGAGGGATTAGAACTCCTCATGGTGCGTCGCAATCGCGCTTTGGCCTTTGCCGGCGGTTTTTGGGTGTTTCCTGGCGGCGCGGTCGATGATGCCGATCGTGCTCAGTGCGGTGATGATCCCGATGAGGCGGCCCGTTACGCCGCGGCGCGCGAAGCAGAAGAAGAGGCGGGGGTTAGCCCTGATCCTGCAGCGATGGTGCTCATCAGTCATTGGACGACACCCGTTGGGGAACGCAAGCGCTTTTCGACCTGGATATTTGCCGGCGAGGTCGCTGCAGATGCAGAGGTTGTGATCGACGGTAGTGAGATTCACGAGTACCAATGGATTGGCGTTACCAGAGCCCTGGATTTACACAGGGCAGGGGAGCTGCCCATGATGCCGCCAACCTATATCACGCTGTGCGCCATGGCCCGGTACGAGACCGCGTCGGACGCTTTAGCGGGAGAGCGCGAGACTCCCTGTCCGCGCGTCCTGCCACTTCTGGTACCAGTGGAGGGTGAGGGGAAGTTCGCGACCCTGTATCCCGGCGATGTGGGCTATGAAAATGGTGACATGGACGCCGACGGTCCAAAACACCGGGCGTTTTTGTCCAATGGTAGCTGGCAGTATCAGTACCAGGGTGTGAGCGAGCCGCCTTTGTATCCTCAGGACTGATTTCATGCCGAGTATTCGTACGCAGGACAGGCAAAGCGCGGCGCCCATGCAACATATTCTGTGGGACTGGCCCGTACGGGTAATTCACTGGCTCATACTGCTGCTGCTCCCTGCGAGCTGGTGGACGGCAGAGCAAGGCTATCAGGATGTTCATCAGTGGCTGGGATTTACGCTGTTGATCGCTGTTTTGACGCGTCTCTGCTGGGGATTCATCGGTTCCCCCCAAGCCAGGTTTCGCGACTTTTTGCGCGGCCCCTTTACTGTACTTGCCTATTTTCGTGGTGCTGCCAGTACTACGCCAGGTCATAACCCTGCAGGGGGTTGGTCATCGATGCTGCTCTGGCTACTACTGTTGGCACAAGCCCTCACTGGAACGGTCAACTCCGATGATGTCCTGTATACCGGACCGTTCTACTACGTGTTTGATAGTGAAGTGAGTGACGCCCTGGCCGCGTTACACGAAACTATTTTCAATGTGCTTCTCGGCTTCGTCGCGCTGCATGTTGCGTCGGTTATCTACTATGAGCGCCGTCAAAAACAGCGATTGCTGAAACCTATGATTTACGGGAAGGCGGAGGGCCGCTACGGCACGGGACCGGCACAAGCGGCTTACAAGGCATTGATTGTTGTCGTGTTGCTTACGGCGATGCTCTTTACGCTGCTCGAACTCGCGCCGGCTCCTCCGGTCTCTGATTACTACTGGTAGAGAAGCATGACGCCTAGAGAGGGGGTCGGCAACTAGCTCCCTGCCATTTGCACAGAGCCAGTCAACGATTCGCGAGGTTTAGTACTAGTGCTAGTGCTAGTAAAGGTAGTCTTTTGCCTTGTACTCATCGTGACAGGCCTTGCATGCGCCGCCGGTCTCTTTGATGGCACCACCGATAGCTCCGCGGTCACCACTTTGGGCCGCAGCCAAAAGTCCTTTGGATGCTGATTGCAGGGCCGCATACTTCTCCAGGAAGTCGTCGGTGTTCTCCCAAATTTCCGGCTTGGCACGCGTCGTACCCTTATCAGACCCGGGACCAAAGGCACGTGCCACATCAACACTCGCCACAGCGGCAAAGTCTTCTGCGAGAGCCAGCATCTTCGCGTCATCCCAAGGCATATCGCCTTTAACCATAGCGGCCATGGGGCCAAAGTTCATGGCGATTAATGTGAAATACGATTGACGATAGGACTGCATCGCCTCTTCCTTCACCAGGTGCGATAGAGCCACGGGTGCAGCGCTAAGTGTGAGTACCGCTAAACCGGTAGCAAGTAACTTTTTCGACATACGACTTCTCCTGTCTGAGGTTTGGGCGAACAATATCCGCGCTTAATAAAACCCTAATCCAGACACTTCTGCAAGAGAAGGCTTATCGCAGTTAGCCAGGACTGGATCCTAGCGAAACACCGCCTGGTCTCCGAGGCCTTGATCGTCCGCACCAGCGAGTTGGGCGCGATAGCTGTCTTCGAGAGTGATACTGCCAAATTCCGGTGTCGCCTCTGCATCATAGGCCTGCTTTTGCGTATCCCAATGGAGCATGGACTCAGTCGCGTAGTAATGACCGATGCGTGCAAATTCTGCCTTGTCGGCCAAACGCTTTGAAAATCGTGCCGCTATTGAGAGCAGTGCGGCCGCGCCCAAAAGTAGCTTGGGGTTAACGCTGCGTGTGCGCAGAGGCTGCCCCGTAAGCTTGGCTAAGAGCTCTGCTTGTGCCAGTGGCGTGATCGCCGGCCCCGGGCCGCCGATGGCTTGCACGCCGGACAACGCCGTTGATTCAAGGGTCATGCGAATAAACTGCGCAAGCTCGTCTTCAGCAATGGGCTTACACTGAGTGAGCAGGCCGTCGCCGAACATCAAAAAAGGTTTGCCCTCGCTGACGCGCCGAAGCTGGCCGCTTAATGACTTAAAAAAAGCGGTGGCGCGTACGCTACTGTAGGACAGACCTGAGCACGCCAGCTCTGCTTCAAATTTGAGCTTTGCATGTTGGAATGCCAGCCTGGGTTTTTGTACGCAGATGGCCGACAACAAAGTGAAATGCTTTGCGTTTCGCTTGATCGCCCAGCGAAGCAGATTGTGATTAGCCTGGTAGTCCACGGCGTAGCTGTCGGTGATGCCGCCATTGCGACTCGCGATGCACGAGACAACAAAGTCGGCATTAAAGTGCTCTGTGGCGTGATCGAGGGATTGGATGTCCTGCAGGCTCGCTTCGACAAGGTCGAGGCTGCCCTGCGCTGATGTGGCCGCAAGTTCATGGAGTGCTTGAGCGGGTCTGCCCGTCCTGTCCCGGACAGGGCAGAGCAGTGCAAAGTTGTGACTGAGCAGCTCCCGGGCGACCCGGGAGCCTATATAGCCGGTCGCACCGGCAAGAAGGACAGTTTGCTTCAGAGGCTTTAGCGCCCCAGCATCGTGCGAGCTACCAGCTCACGCATGATTTCGGAGGAGCCGCCGTAGATACGCTGAATGCGCGCATCGGTGTAAAAGCGCGAGATGGGGTACTCCACCGTGTAGCCGTAGCCGCCGAACAACTGCAAACAGTCATCGATGGTGCTGCACTGCATTTCGCAGGATGCGAGCTTTAGCATCGCGGCCTTATCGGCGGTCAATGCTCCCTGCGCATATTCGTCCGCACACTGCTCATAGAGCGCGCGATTCAGACCGATCTGGGTTTTCACATCCGCCAGCTTAAAACGCGTGTTCTGAAATTCGCCGATGGTCTGTCCAAAGGCCTTGCGTTCCTTGACGTAGTCCACAGTGATATCCAGCGCGCCCTCGGCAGCGCCAACGGCCTGTGCGGCAATGCCCAGACGCTCCCGGGGCAACTCTTCCATCATGATCACGAAGCCACGATTTTCTTCGCCAAGGAGGGCATTTGCCGGGAGGCGTACGTCCTGGAAAAACAGCTGTGCGGTGTCCGAGGTGTGCTGCCCGATCTTTTCGATTTTGCGGCTCTTCTCAAATCCGGGGAGGGAGGTGTCCACCAAGAACAGTGACGTACCTTTTGCCCCTTTGCCGGGATCGGTAATTGCTGCAACCACGACGATATCTGCATGGATGCCATTGGTGATGAAGATTTTGGATCCATTAAGTACCCACTCGTCGCCATCGCGCACAGCGTTTGTGCGAATACCCTGTACGTCAGAGCCAGCGCCCGGTTCGGTCATGGCCAAGGCGCCAAAAGCATCGCCGCTTACCATTTTGGGAAGCCACTGCTGCTTTTGCTCCTCGGTGCCGTGACGACTGATATACGGTGCGACGATATTGGAGTGAATGCCGTAACCGGTAGCGATGCCACCAAAACCCATGCGAGATAGCTCTTCGATCAGCATTAGGGTGACGTGAGGAGCCGTGCCAGCGCCGCCATAGGCCTCGTCGACATCGGGGCAGAGGAGGCCGGCCATGCCCATGGTGTTCCAAAACTCGCGGGGAACCAGGTGGTTCTCCTCCCAGGATTCAAAATGCGGCCCAATTTCCTGTTCAAATGCGCGACGCGCCATGTCACGGAAGAGGGTCATCTCATCACTGGCGATATCCATATTCATGGGGTCAGTCCTCGAATGTGGTGGCTAAATAAGGGGCACATATTGTGGTGGATACCCCTCAGGTCTGCAAGGAAACCAATGAGAGTAAATTTGCCGTCCGGGAAGGAGTTCCGTTGGCGATGAGTGGCGGGGACGCCTCCATCCAAAGGGTGCTTTCCCTGAGCTTCTGTGGTGCTAAACTCCGCTCTCGGATTTTCGGCCACATTACAATAACGGAGTATGTCCAATGCGCGAGCACATGCAGTTTTACATTAACGGCGAGTGGGTCGACCCCAGCGTTGCCAAGCCCTTTGACGTCATCGATCCTGCACATGAAACCGTTTGCGCTCGTATATCACTCGGTTCCGAAGCCGATGTTGATCGAGCGGTTGCCGCGGCAAAAGCAGCCTTCGAAACCTTTGGCGTCAGCGCGCGGGAGGAGCGAATAGCCCTGCTGGAGCGCTGTATCGAAGTGTACCAATCACGGTATCAGGATATGGCCGAGGCTATCCGTATCGAGATGGGCGCACCTAAGGGTCTTGCAGAGACCGCTCAGGCGCACACTGGCCTTGGGCACCTGCAGCAGGCTTTGGATGTCTTGCGCGAGTACGAGTTCGAAGAAGATCTTGGGCAGCATCGGCTCGTCAAAGAGCC